>JAITPD010000027.1 GCA_031289615.1 Lactobacillaceae bacterium
CCATTCGAACCACCTCCGTTACTAAGTCGCCCAGCTGTATGACACAGCTGCCCAACTAAGTACTGCGGATCGTGTTTTGGTAAGCGATAAATCGCTAACAAAACGCATAATGAATCGTGCAGGGCCATCCGGACGTAAAGAATCTTTAGCGAAGCTGATCAGGCAAAGAACAATATTTCATAACTAGCCTTTTAATCCGTTATTGCTAATCCCAGCGATTACGTATTTATTCAAAACTAGATACAGCAACACCATGGGCAAGATTACAAATGTTGATGCAGCCATTAATTCTGGATAATTAATACCTGAATCTGAAGAGAAAGCCTGCATTCCGACTGGCAATGTTCGCATTTTTTCAGAATTGGTAACAATCAATGGCCACATAAATGAATTCCAAGAGCCAATGATTTGCAACAACCCGATTGCCGTAATTGATGATTTTGCATTTGGAACCAGGATCTGCCACAAGAATCGCCAGTCTGAAGCGCCATCAAGCTTAGCGGCATAATAAAGTTGATCTGGAATGCTGTTAAAGCTTTGTCGAAGTGTAAAGACTGCAAAGAAGCTTGCCAGCCAAGGAACAATCAACGCACCATACGTGTTAATCAAATGAAGTTGTGAAAGCGTTACAAAATTTGGAATAATCAACATTTCGCCAGGCACCATCATCGTCATCAACAAAATTGAGAACATGATCTTTTTACCACGAAACGCCATTTTTGAAAAAGCAAACGCCGCCATAATTGCCGTAATGATTTGTCCCAAGGTTGTGGCAAATGACACAATCACTGAATTAATGAGGTATTGCAAAAACGGTGCGGCATTCCAAGCGTTGAGCCAATTACTCCAAAGCATTTTCTTTGGAAACCACGTGACTGGTGTTTGAAGCGACTCAAAGCCGGTTTTAAAAGACGTTGAAATCATCCAAAAGAAAGGTAAGAGCATTGTCAGCGCGCCTAAAGTCAGAAGCACATAGACGAATGTTTTTGTGAATATTTTTCTCATCAGCGAGCTCCTTTCTAGTAGTGCACGTGCTTTTTGCTAAACCACATTTGAATCAGCGTCACAATCAGAATCATCAAGAACAAGACAACTCCAGCAGCCGCAGCGACTCCGTATTTATTTTGTTCGTAAAACGCGCGATAAAGATAAAATACTACTGTCATCGCTGAATTTCCTGGACCTGGTTGGCCACCAAATAGTGCAAAAATTTCATCAAAGACTTTAAATGAACCAATCACGGCGTTCACAGTTACCAAAAATGTCATAGGAGAAATCATCGGAACAGTCACATGCCACCATTGTTGAAGCGGTTGAGCCCCATCTAGCCGAGCAGCATCGTATAATCGTCGATCAACATTGTTCAAAGCCACCAAAAACAACATGATGTTAAACCCGAGACTCTTCCAAATTGCCAAGATAATCAGCGCAGGCATCGCATAATGCGGGTCATTGAGCCAATCAATCGGATGAACACCCACAAAGCCTAGTAAATGGTTTAGCAAACCTGCATCTTTGTTATAAATCCAGCGCCACACCATCGAAATTGCAACAACAGAAGTCACAAAAGGTAAAAAGTAAACTGTCCGAAAAAGTCCTGACAAAAATTTAATTTGATTTAGTAATGTGGCAATTATTAACGATAAAACAATTTCAATTGGCACTACTCCAACAACGAAGATCAGAGTGTTTTGAATTGCTGAAATAAAAGTCGGATCAGTGAAGATCGTTGTGAAATTGTCGATTCCTAATGCTTGAACTTGATTCGTGAAAAAATTGTATTGCGTATAAAAACTCATTGCCAAACTAGAAATAATTGGATACAAGCTAAACGTCCCAATCACTAAGAGCATTGGCAACACATAGAGCCAGCCCTTAAAGGTTTGTCGCCAACTTGGCTTTCCACCAATCATCATTGCTGGTCACCGCCTTCAGGTTCGACGCGATTCCCGTTGGCATCAAAGGCATGAACTCCACTCAACTGAATGTACGCTGGAATTGTTTGATTTAACACAACATCTCGTTCAATCCCCGTTGCAACCAATTTATGGTTAGCCAAAAGCACATCTGAATTTCGTTCGCGACCAAAAGCCAATGTCCGCTGAACTTCAATTGGTAATTCCAGGTGTTCTGCTACGACTGGATTAGTCGTGATTGCTTCAGCCCGAATTCCAACTGATTCAATCAACTGCGCTTGCTTCCCGAATACTGGTACCAATGCAGCACGAATATCACGCGCTGGAATCACATTTAACGCTGGATCACCAATAAATGAGGCTACGAATTGATTAACCGGATGATCATACAACTCTTGCGCATCAGCATACTGTTGCAAGATTCCATCATCAAGCACCATGATTTGATCCGCAATGTGTAGAGCTTCACTTTGATCATGGGTCACAAAAATCGTTGTCACGCCAGTTGCTTTTTGAATCCGGCGAATTTCTTCACGCATTTCAACTCTTAAACGAGCATCTAAATTTGATAATGGTTCGTCAAGTAGTAGAATGCTAGGCTCTTTCGCTAAAGCCCGCGCAATTGCCACTCGCTGTTGTTGACCACCAGAAAGAGCACCTGGTTTTTTATCAATTTGATCATCAACACGCACCAATTTAGCTAACTCAAGCGCCTTTTTGCGTCGAGTATCCTTGTCAACTTTGGCCATCTTCATTGGAAAAATAATGTTGTCCAAAACCGTCATATGTGGATAAAGTGCGTAATTTTGAAAGACCATCCCAACGCCTCGTTGCAAGGCATCCAGCTTTGTGACATTTTTATCACCAAAAAAGATTTCACCAGTCGTTGCTGCTAATAATCCTGAAATTAAATTCAAAGTGGTTGATTTTCCGCCACCAGATGGGCCCAACAAAGCAATCAACTTACCGTCTGGGATTACAAAATCCATGTCATGCAAAACTTCGACCCCATTAGGATAAGTCAAAGTAACGTGCTTAAAAGTAACTTCCACGATCCATACTCCTGCTTCTTAAAATATGTGTTATTGCAACTAATCTAACTCTTCTGTGACACTGTTATAGCCAACTGAAGTAATATTAGTTGGCTGTGCAATGCTAATGTGGGGATGCTCCAAAATATAATCACCAATTAATTCTGAAGTTTCTAGTTGCACTTCACGCACAATTTTTCCCGCTGAAAACATTGGAAAATTACCGGCACCACCAGCTCGATAATTGTTCATGGTCACTTCGTATTCGCCAGTCAGATCCAATGGTACACCTTGCACCGTCACTGCGGTAACCCTGTGATTCATTGGCAAACTAAAGTCAAAGGTGTACTCGATTCCACTCCAAATGTCATAGTTATAATGTTGCGTTTTAGGATAGATAAACAACGGGTTAACGATCAATGCACCGTTTGCATCAAGCTGGAAATAACGGGCATTCACCTCTAAGGCATCCTTAATATCTTGCCCGGTCAATTTTTCAACCGCGATTGTATTAGGATAAATGTAATTCGTCATAATGTCGCGCAGAGTCACTTCATTCTTCAAGCCACGCACTTCATTGTTAAAAAGTGCAGTATTGGCAATCTTGGTTCCCGTTGCAGCCATTTGAACCTGATTCACTAATTCGATGAAGGGATGATTATGAAGGCGGGCCAACTTATGATTGGTAATTTCTAAATTGTCGCCAACCGTTCCAACTTCACGATCAAGCCACAGATCAAGAGGTTTTTGAACTGGCTCAATTAATTTCACAATGTCTGCCCGCTCTGGATAATCTGCTGTTGAAATCAGTTCAGCCATCGCAGCTGTAACACTTCGATCTGCATCTAATTCCAACGAAATCATTCCTACTTCATCACCACGATAACCTGGCTGAGTCGTTGGAATGCCATTCACAACTTCAGCAATTTTGCGGTGCTGATGTCCCGTCACAACTGCATCAACTCCAGGTAACTGAAGAAGTTGATAGCCTTGATTTTCTCCGGTCACCCGTTCAAGCGCTTCACCCGTTTTTAAATCTTCTGCAAAACCACCATGATAAGCTAGAACCAAAACATCAACTTGTGGGCGCAGAATCGCGATATACTGTTTTGCCACATCAACAGGATCCATAAAGATCAGCCCTTTGATATGATCTGGCTGTTCCCACTTTGGCACAAACTTAGTCGTCAAACCAATGACACCGATTTTGACACCTTTTTGATGAAAAATATCATACGGCTTACCAATAAAAGGCTTCAATGTTTCAGCATCTAAAATATTCGCATTCAACAATTTAGCAGACGGAACTGCCCGCTCTAAGTATTCTCGACCATAGTTAAATTCGTGATTACCTAAAATCCGAACATCATAGTCCACTGCAGAAGCTAAATCTTCGTACAAATGGAGTTGATCCTGCGCAGTTTTTTCAATGTAATTTGTCAATGGCGAGCCTTGAATAAAATCACCATTTTCAATTTTTAGTACAACTTCATCGTCGGCGGAATTTTTTTGAACATCTTCAATCACCGTCGCAACCCGTGAAAGGCCTAATCCATCATTTAAAAGCGGACGCCTAAAATCATCTGCTCGAATGTACCCGTGAATATCTGATGTTGATAAAATTGTGACTCGCATTTGTTCCTCCACCGAACTAATTTTAATGATAACAATTGTTTCCGGTAACAATAGCAAGCCAAACACCACTATTCTCCATCAACTTTATGTACCAGTAACATAACGCTCTGTTACTTTATTAGTTATTAGCTTACTCTCGATAAGTGAACTTTTCAAGGGTTTAGTTAACCAGTTTTTTCACATAGAAATCTATGCTAAATATTAGTGTTATCAAACATGCTTTGCGTCAACATTTATACTAATCAGTCAACATGTTATGTTAGTTGTGTAGCATTGGATTTTGCTTGATCAGCGAAGCGATTCTGTCGTCGGATGATAGTGCCTGCCGAATCTGGATGAACCATAACACTAAAACCAGGGCCCGACAGTTAGTGGAATTGGCGAATTATTTCGCCTTTCATTCAGATTCGTGTAGGACAATCCGAACGTAAAGAATCTTTAGCGGAGCTGATCAACTAAGAACAATGTTTCATAACTAGCACTACGCGATAAACTGACAATAAAAAAGACCAATTTTCGATTTGAAAACAGGCCTATTATCTTAAACGTCTAACTTTTTTTCATTTTTCAAAAACAATGCAAACCACAAATAATTGATCAATCCGACGCCTACTAAGAACAAGAAGACATGCTGAGCGCCCGTTGCTGTTTGGCGAGCAACTGAAACTGAACTGTGCCCATCAATATGCATGAATAATGCTGCAACAGTTGTTCCGACAGCTCCAGTAAATTGCTGAGATGTGTTAAAAATCGCGTTTCCATCACCGCGTTCTTTTTGTGATAATTGTGCCAGTCCTGCTGTCATCGACGTTCCAAAGGCGAGATTCCGGCCCAAAGTCAACAGAGCATAGAAAAATGTCATTAAGAACACCGTTAAATTTTGAGCAAACATTGCATATAAAACCATGACAATGACAAATGCAGTATTTCCTATCAACAAAGGCTTACGGGCCCCGATTCGATCAAACATTCGGCCATAATAAGGGTTTAGCAATGCTCCCAACAGCGATCCTGGCATTAGAGCAAATCCGGCTGCTAGCGTGGTCGCTCCCAAAACCAATTGAATATAAGTTGGGATTGTGAAATTAACTGCCAAGTTTGTCATCTGAAATAATGCGTACCCTAAAAGCGCAAATAACGTGGCTCGATTCCGCAATATGCTAATATTTAAAAACTGTTTCGTTGTATGGCCCGAACGATAGACAAAAGCACCAAAAGCGACCACCGCAAGCGCAGACAAACCAAGTAATAACGGGCTAAATGTTCCGTGTTCTAGCACACTTAGCGCCGAGATAATGGCAATCATTGCTGTCGAAAATAATCCAAAGGCCAAAAAGTCAAAGACATATTCTCGATCCACTGTATGCTGATTTGGAATATTTTTATATGCAATCACCAATGAGATCAGCAAGATTGGTAAGATGAACCAGAAAATTTCGCGCCAACCAAAGAAATACGCGACCACCCCACCAAAAATTGGACCAAATGCCGGCGCCAAAGACAAAATCATCACACCAATGCCCATGTAGCGCCCGATTTGGCTTAACGGAACATTCTCTAAAATGATATTAAAGATCAGCGTCGTAATGACACCCGTTCCAACACCCTGAATGATGCGCCCAACTAACAACACTTGAAAATTCGGCGATAAAATTGCTATCACGTTACCAATCAAAAAGCTAATCAACGCAATCATATAGATGGTTCGTGGCGGAAATTTTGCTTTCAAAACAGCCGAGATTGTCATGACCAACGAAACTGTCAATAAATAACCAGTCGTCAGCCATTGAACCACCCCGATTGGTAAACCGAATTGCTGCATTAAATCCGGAAAAGTCACATTCATCGAGGTTTCAGTTAAAATTCCTGTGAATGCGAGCAATCCTGTCCCTATAATCGCCAGTACTACTTTACGCGAAACCGGCCGTTTCTTCTCTATCATGCTTATCTTCCTCACTCATGCTAGTAAATACTTACTTTACCGCTTATTAGATTCATTTTAGCATAATCAGCCCTAATAAATTTGCTTTCATCAAAAAATTCCGACAAAAAAACCGAAAGCCTCATCAGCCTTCAGTTTCAAATATTATTATTAAGCTTCTGTGCTCAAAGTTTCCTTTGAAAGAACCTTTAAATCAGCATCGAAGTCATAAATCAATGGTTGTCCGTTAGCAATTTCAACACCCAAAATATCATCATCTGAGATATTTTCGATGTGCTTAACCAAGGCGCGCAATGAGTTACCGTGCGCTGCGATCACAACATTCTTACCAGCCTTCAAGTCCTTTGAAATGTTTGACTCCCAGAATGGCAATACACGTTCCAAAGTTACCTTCAAGTTTTCACCAAATGGCAATTGACCTTCAGGAACATCAGCGTACCGACGGTCAAAGGCAGGATAAGTCTTTCCTAAAACGTCAACAGTTGCTGCTTGCTCTTCCAAAAGTGGAGGCAAAACGTCATATGAACGACGCCATTGGTGCACTTGTTCGTCACCGTACTTTGCAGCTGCATCAGCTTTGTTCAAGCCTTGCAATGCTCCGTAATGACGTTCGTTTAAGCGCCATGACTTAGTTTCAGGAATAAATAATTGTCCAGCTTCGTCCAAAACAAGGTGCAAAGTTGTGATCGCACGTGTCAAAACTGACGTGTACGCTTGGTCAAATTGAATTCCTTCATTGGCCAACAATGCTCCAGCTTCCTTTGCTTGAGCAACTCCCTTGTCAGACAACTTCGTATCAACCCAACCGTTGAATAAGTTCAAAGCGTTCCATTCTGATTGACCGTGACGGATCAAAACTAACTTAGCCATTGATAAATACCTCTTTTATAAATTATGTTATGTGACTATTATAACAAATTTCCAGGAAAACAGCGCAAGTAAAATTCCTAAATCTCTTTAACTCAATCTTGTCATTTATCTTTTCTAAATTCAGAGCGCTTTCTATTCAATTTACTCTTCAATTTCCAAATTAATTTGCCGTGGTCCAATTTGATGTTCTAAAACCTTCTCGATAAATATTTCAGACTTCAGTCCATTAGCAGTCAATCTTTGCATCAACCTCAAACGAACTTTCAAAGTGTCCGTTGAACCAAACTGGCATTCATTTTTTTCAACTTGCGCCTTAAACTCTTCATCCTCGATCGTCGCAAAAAATTGATTAATTCCATCAGAAAACTTCCATTTACCATGTTCAAATGCGACATTGATAATTTTCAAATATGCTTCACTAATTTCCGTTTTAAGCTCTTGTTCTGGAACCTCTGGCACGTAAAATGCTGCATAGTCTTCTCTTTTAATATCAATTTTTTCAGTCTTAACAGAACTAAATTCAATCCCAGCCATACCATCGAGATTATTTGGTCGCATCACCTCATGCACTGACTTTCTAAACTCAATGCTCCGATATGCTTCTAGTGACGAATGTGGGATTTCAATGGTCGTCTCATCCGTAAAGGTAACTTTGAGCTGATCGTTTGCAAGTTTTTCTTGCCTTCGAATCTTTTTATTACACGCCATTTGAGTAAACTTGACTGCGCCAATAAAAACGCTCGCGTAGCCCACCAAATTCAACATCGCTTCACTATCACGGTGCGTTAATAAATCGACCGCCTTCTCCAACAAATCCGGTCCATTCGCTAACATTAAATCTGCCACAAATGAACCACGCGACGTTGCCTTAATATCCAATGACAGCGTTGGTTCTGCCGGATTTACAATTCTTTGAACTTCTTGAAATGCATCTGATAACGCAATTAACGAAGACGCCAGCTCCCGAACTGGCATTCTTCCCGTGTCAACCGCATCCCCATAATAACGTACTGAAAAATCATATGTTGCCATCTCTTTTCCCCCTGTAAAGAGATTATCCCATATTAGTCATGTACATACAACCGTTGAAAAATAGAATTATTTTGCTTGACTTTTCTTAAATTCACGATTCATTGTCCGAATCTGTTTTAACATATGTCGATGATGAATCGCCCAAGAAATTGGATAAATAATTGTGACGAAAACAACAGTCGTCATGATGCCTTCGAAATTGGTTTTAACAAAATAATTAAAGCCGATAATGGCCATCAAAGTCACGACGTACGCAATGATTCCGATATTAAAAATACTCATTTCTGTGTAGTGATACAACAAATTAACGCTGACGATTACCAACATCATGATGTAAGCTGCCACAAGAATATTGAACGGAATTAATTTATTCGTAATGACAACGACCAATGTGAAAATACCGGTCGCTTCTAACGCCCGTCGCAGAGCCAAAATAACTGCTTTGATAATTTCTTTATTCTCCATCAGCCATCACCCTCCGTAACTCTTTCATATAAGTCCGCGTAACCTGAAACGTCTCGCCTGTTTTTAACTGAGCCATCACTGTGCCCGTAAAACTCAAATCCAAATGGTCCAGATAATTCAAATTAATAATGACTGGTTTTGAAATCTGTACAAAGTCAGCCGACAATTGTTCCTTGAGCTTGTACAGCCGTTCACGTTCTTGATAATTCTTTTGTGGCGTATAAATCTGCAAAAAATCGCCCATGACTTCAACGGCCCGAATTTCCTGCTCATTCACTCTCACCAAAACCTGCTTTTGATGATCCTTAATTAATAATGTTTGTGCACCATCTTCTGGAAATTTCTCGAGATAGTTTAATAAACGGTCAACTTTAGCATCTTTTTCTGGCGCAGCAACCGTCACGTTTAATTCCGTTAAATTTAATTTTTGCAAGAATTCAATTTTCATATTATCACTTTAACATATTCACCCGCCGGAGCAAAAAGAAACGCTGAACACCTAATGAAACTGCAATATAAAGCACGATTGACGTTCCGCTGAGTTTTTCCATCCCAGGAATTTGCAGGCCCGTTACAACTTGATCATAAATAATGTGCAGGCCAATTGCGACGATCCACAAAATAACCGACATTGCGTGTCCTTGTCGATACCAGATTCCATTTTCTTGAAAGACTTGATAACTTTGCGCCCGAATTAGAGCCATCACTGCTGCTAAGACAACCATGCCCACGATGAACAAAATACCATTCACATTTTGAATCCCCGGAATAATTTCAACCAGTCCAATCACTCCGATAATCAGCATGCTTTTCATCTTGTCTTGCACTTCAGACTTACGAATTTGCCGATATAGTACAAAAGCAATCACAGCCACCGCAACTACTAAATTTTGCAAACTAGTCATTTGACTTACCTCACTTAATTGGTAGGATCAATATAAATCAAAAACATGCTACCAACCAGCATTTTTCGGTAAGTTGCATGTTTTTGAGGGTAAGTGACTTTATCACCCGATTTTGCCATCCTTAATTGTCAAACCAGATGAATGCACCACCCCTTGATGATCAGGAAAATACTTAGCAATAATCGCATTCACTGCCGTTGGAACTTCTCCAAATCCTGTCGCAATCAGTTCAGCCTTATTTTCATAACCAGCCACATCTCCGACAGCAAACACACCCGGTATCGTAGTCTCCATTGTCTGCTTCACGGTGAACTTCTGGCGCTCAACGACCGGCTGAATCGACCAGCCAGCGACAATCTTGTTTTCAGAAAGGAAGCCATAATTTACCATCATCGAATCAACATTCAACAATTTTTGCTCATCACCTCGCGCCATCGTAAGCTCAACATCAAGCGAACCATCTGCATTTTTAGTGATTTTATCAATATTATATGGCGTTTGCTTGATCACTGATGACTGCTCTAAAGCCGTCACCGCATGTTCCATTGCCCGGAAATTATCACGACGATGCGTCAAATGAACTTCTTTGGCCACATCCGTTAACAGAGTTGCCATATCCACAGCTGAATCGCCACCACCAGCAACCAAGACACGTTGATCGCGGAAATCTTCGAGATCATTTAAAAAATAATGAACCCCCTCTTCTTCTAGGCCGTCCCAAACTTCGAGCGGTAACTTGCGTGGATTGAAAGCTCCTTTTCCAGTGGCAACAATCACAGCCTTAGCCAGCAAATGTTCGTCTTGGCTTGTGATAATCTCAAATCCATCAGCCGTTTGACGCACATCAGTCACAGTCGTATCCAAGCGCAAATCATGATTAAACTGCTCCATCTGGGCTTTCAGTTGTTCAATCAGTTCACTTCCCGTAGTTTTTACGAATCCAGGAATATCCAAAATTTGCTTCTGCGGATATAAATTAGAAGTCTGCCCTCCCACAGTTTTCAAGCTTTCAATGATCGTCACGTTTAGTTCGCGCAATCCGGAATAAAACGCAGCGAACATTCCAACCGGTCCAGCCCCAATAATTACCACATCTGTCTGTTTCATCTCAGTCATTTTTTTGTCCTCATCTGAATGATTATGATTTAATTATAAGCGAAATATGAATCAGTGCGTTAAAAATGGGCAAATTTCAATAATAATTTGGAATTGATGGTTTCAAAAAACGACCCCTCCTTTCAGAAGAATCGCTTTGCATAAATTTTTAACGTGCATCTGGATCCGAAGTTTCAATCGTGTAGTTCACCGTATCCGTATAGGTTCCCGCATACTTGAATTGCGAACCAACTGGCAAAGTTGCATAAACTATTTGAACTGTGTCTGTAGTCGCCGTTCCATCCACCGTGAATGTCAGCCATCCGCCACTACTCAACTGACTACGATTCGCTTCTGTCCCAAAGTTATAGGCCACACCCGTCGAATCCCCTTCTGTTTTCAGATGCCAATTAGTTAAAGGTGAAGTCGCACTTATTTTGATGAGACTTTCCTCGTATGGCAACTTTGGATAAGCCTTTAACACGACATTTCCAGTCCCATATTTGTCTGATGGTGAAATTGTGATTGTCGCTGGAATTGTGATGGTGTAGCTCGGATCAACTGTATAGTCTACAAGCGTTTTCCCGATTGCACCTTGCCAGACATACGTGTCAATTTTGCCACTATTATTATGATCTGCCGCCATTGCAGTTGAACTTACTATATTCCCGTTAGGTTCATGCTCTTTACCAGTTCCAACTTCACGCCAATCTTCTGAAAAAACAGTATATCCACCAAATTGAGTATCAATAACTGGATTAGGGAGTGCATAGTCAGTGTCGGGAGTCAGATAAAAATCTGGACCCAATGTTAATTTCCAAAGCTTAGGTGTGTCCTTAAACATCCAATTTTCACTTCGAATATCTGGGTTTTTCCACGTTGACAAATCTAGCTCTTGCAGTTCATAACAATAAGCAAACATAACATTACAAGTTTGTACAGTCTGTAAATTCCACCCCGTTACATTAATCTTATTTAAATTTGAACAATAAGCGAACATGAATTCACAAGCACTCACTTTTGAGACATCCCATGATGAAAGATCCAGCTCACGCACTGATTCACAATCATAAAATGCTCGAACCAATTTTGTTGATTTGGACACATTTAAATTTTCTAAGCCAACAAATTCAGTACATTTCCACATATAAGCAAATAAATTATATGCATTCGTATTTGTATACACTAATCCTTCGATTTTAATTTTATAAATATAATCCACATACTTATCCCAAGGGTAGTATGTGGATTGACTATTATTATTGGCTAATGTACCACCTTCCGAGCTTAACGTTAAAACACCGTCATTATCCAGGTTCCAATCAACATCACCAGATTTTCCGCTAGCAGTCGCTGCATGCGCTACTGAGCCAATACCAGGAATCATCACGCCTGCAATCGGTGCAACTGCGCCACCAACTACGATTGCTAATAGCGCCAAAGTTTGTGCTAATTTCTTATGCCATTTCATAGTCTGCTCCTTTTTGAAAACGTTTTCATATATAAGGTCAGCATACGCTTCTAATAGGGTTAAACTAGGGGCTATTCTGTATCCCCCCCCGAATTTTTTGTGATTTTTACATGACTATTGAAAAACGTTGAGCTGGTTGGCTCAACGCTTTAGAAATTTTCTTGTTGTTAAAATTTCACGTATTCTACTTCGGTTCCGGATGTAAAGTTTCAATCGTGTAGTTCACTGTATCAGTGTAAGTTCCAGCATACTTAAACTGCGAACCAGCCAGAACTGAGGCATAAACAGTCCGGCTCTCTGTTAACGGATTAGTTCCATCTGCATTAAACGTTAATTTACCACCATTTTTCAAATCATCGCCAGTTGAGCTTGTCCCAAATTTATAAGCAACGCCAGTATCGTCATGCTCTTTTGTCAGCTTCCATGCTGATGAAGTCACACCGATTGTAATAAGGCTCTCTTCATATGGCAACTTTGGATTTGCGCCCAACACAACGGCACCTGACCCATATTTATTAGTCGAATCAATCGTAATCCCAGTTGGAATCGTGATTGTGTAACTCGGTTCAACGGTGTAGTCGACAGTTGTGTCGCCCAGCGTGCCTTGCCAGACATAGGTTTCAGTTTTGTTTGATGCTGCATGATGCGCCAAAACATTTATGGCGGATACTTCATCACCTAATGGATTGATTGCTGAGCCGCCACTAACACTATCAATTTCACGCCAAAGAGCTGACTTAACGGTGAAATTCATATTAAATTCTGTCCCTGGAATAGGTGCAACTAATTCCCCCTCTTGTCCAACATTTGTTACTTTAAAATTAGCACCCAACGTCAGTTTCCATAGATTGTCACATTGATAAAACATGTATGGAACTTGAAGTGATGTTGACCATGTCGACAAATCAAGAGTCGTTAATGCTCTACATCCTCCAAAAAATGCACTCATATTTTTTGCTTGTGCCACTGTCCAACCAGTCACATTTATTTTCTTTAAAGCATAACAGTTATTAAATACAGAAACCATTTGTTCTACGTTTGCTGTATTCCAATGTGACACATCTAATGCCGTTACCGCCCAGCAACCCTGGAATATATAATCCATATCTTGAACACTAGCAACATTCCAGTTTGACACATTAATTGAGATTAACTTATTACAATTTCCAAACATCGATCTCATATTTGTTACATGAGAAACATCCAGGTTTTGACCACCTTCAAAAATTGTTAAATTAGTTAAATTGTAAAATGCTTCCTGGGAGTCCTCATTTGCAATTACCCCTGGTTCAATTATAATTTTTGTGATGTCAGTACGATATTCTGTCCAATCTCCTTGTAATTGATTGGTAACCCCCAGTGTTCCTTTTTCAACCGTTAACACACCATCTTCAAGGACCCAATGACATGTTCCAAAGGTGTTTTCTGCGGTAACTGCTGCATGCACAACCGATTCTATTCCAGGAATAACGATGCTTGCAGCAGGCGTAATAGCGCCACCAGCTACCACTGCCACTAATGCCAATGTCTGTGCAAATTTTTTTATCAATTTAGTTCTCTTCATTTTCTGCTCCTTTTTCTTTTGAAAGCGCTTTTATGTACAAGCTCAGCATACGCTTTCAATAGGCTTAAACTGGGTGTTATTCTGTACCCCCCCCCGAATTTTTTGTGATTTTTACATGACTATTGAAAAACGTTGAGCTGGTTGGGCTCACGCTTGATTAGATCTTTTGATTATAAACGCCTTACGCACTTTTGAATCTTACGACTCTAAGCAAAAAAATATTCGTCGCGCCTTGCGTAACGAATATTTTTTACTTAGCTCGTTTATTCAATTTTTCACTGCGTTCAAAACCAGCGCTTCATGCTTTCTTATAAATTGCGCTCATAGAACGTCTTGAATTCTGATAGGTCAATTCCTTCCAAGCGGTTAATTGGTGCAACTTCACCCAATGCATCTTCGCCAAGCACAGTCTTGAAGCCAGTTTGGAACTTTTCAACCATCTCATTTAGTTGCTCAACATCTGGACCATCAATCACCAAGAAATAACGACCTTCATTAGTTGCCTTATTTTCAAGCCACAACAGGTACATCTTAGTAACCGTACCCATTGCATCGTCAGCAACCCCAATCAATTCGTATTGCAAAGGAGTTGGTACATCAGCTGGAATCGAGATTTCCATTTCCATGTTTTCAGGTTCTTCCGTCGCAGATTCAGCATTAACCTGCGCCTCATTTTGTTCAACCTTAGTATAATTTTGCGCCAAATAAGCCATGTTTTGGCGACTAATTGGCATCCCGTCATCTTCAATAAATGGGTTCAACGCCAACGCACCAAGGCTGTCATCTTTGTCAAACATCTCCATGAAATCGACAAATGGCATCGTCAAAACTTTAACATCTGCAGGCCAACCTTCAGGATTAGCATTGAAATTCTTCTCATCCGTGAACACAGGGAATACACGCTTACCTTCTTCATCCACGAATGTCATCAGGCGAATTTCTTCACCCGATTCAACCGTAACTCCGCCGTTTTCATCAATTAATGACTCGTCTGGAATTTGAACTGGCACCAAAAATGATGCATTTAATAAGTTAATCTCAAACGTCTGTTGCTTTTCAGGTGCTTGGTCCGCCTTAAATGCAGCCAAAGCCTCAAGTAAACCATCATTGTTAAATTGTTGTTCTGCCATTAGTGGCCTCATTTCTTCGTTAAATTGACTTTTTTGTCTATCTTTTATTTTAACATGAAACAGCTCGTTAAATGTGTAACTCACCCTCAAAATAAAAAATCCTTAGCACCTAAACTAAGGACCTTTCGATTACAAATCGTTCTTGTTGTAAATTGGCTTGTGTTCAGCAATATTTGCATAGCCAAGTTGTGCGACTCCAAGGATTGTCCCAAACTCTGGCGCCTTCTCTGACACCTTAGCAAATGCGAACAAACGGGCAATTGCTTCTTCGATATCTGCTTCTGCGTCTGTTGCCACAACGTAAACTGATTGAGTTTGTTCACCCTGCAAGTCCAGTGCCCAAACCGTTTCAATTGATGGAACCTGCTCAGGTAACTCTTTAGCCAACAATTCCGCAAATTCTGTCTGATCTTTAGAACTTTGCACGATTTCGACTTCAGGACGCGAACGAATTAATTTAACTTGTTCAGCTAGATAGCCCAAGTTTGCGCGGTCCAAGACAATGTTTGCGCCAAACGGATCGATGACCAACCCAGCAGCCGGCTTGTAACCACCAACGATTGCCATGAACTGGTCAATGCTCAACAACGCACTCACTAATAATTCAGAATGCTTTGAAGTCGCCATCCACTTTTCATACTCTGCTTGCGTTGAAAAAACCGGAAACAGCTCGTCGCCTTCGTTATTTGAAACCAGTTGATAGTTAACTTGAACATCGCCGTTATAGTCAACTTCGATCGCGCCGTTGACTTCCTTTAGCTCAGCGTTGTTAACCTGCACAGGCGTGTACAAACGTGAATTCGCAATCTGGGCAATAAAGTTGCTTTCAGTTTCTGGAATTGGTTCTGAAACGTACTCCTCAATTGCTTTTGCTAGTCGTGAATTATCAATTGCTTCGTTAAAATAAATTTTTTGACCCATGCCTTCGCCCCTTAATGTTTTCTTCAGTATAGCAAATTTATTGACAAGCTCTTAAAAAAAGGGAATAAGATTGATCAGTGTTATTTGTAATTGAATAAATCAGCTTCGCTAAAGATTCTTTACGTTCGGATGGCCCTGCACGATTCATGCCGAATGGCGAAATAATTCGCCAATTTCATGGCGCTAAAGCACGCGTGAAAAGGTTCGGCTAGATTCGGCAAGGGCTGGTCATCCGACGACAGAATCGCTTCGCTGATCAGCAAACACCTTGGTCATTTTATTAAAGCGTGGTGGTTTGAAATGATGATAGTAGGTGGTCAAGCGAGGTAGCGGCACCAATTCGACTAAATTTCGGTTTGCCGAAATTAAAAGTCGAATGGGACCGTGTCGCCACTTACTATCTTCATTGAAAAGCCACCACGCAAGTGAAAAAAGACGAAGGTGTTTCACTATCTATTAGTATATCCTATTTAAAATTGCTCAGTTTTTCGATAACCAAGCGCCACGCTAATCGCCACGCCAACCAGCGCTAACACGACGATTCCCGCTGCACCATAAAACATCTCATGATACCCTGCGTTCTCAATCACCATTCCACCTAACAATGGGCCAACCGCACGACCGGCTGATGGTGACGCTGCTGCCAATCCTTGAAACCGTCCCTTTAATCCATCGGGAGTCAATTCGTTGATCAATGCCGGAATCATTGGAAAAGCGGTTGCCTCGCCAAATGTTGTGATAACCATCGCAATTGCAAAACCAGTGAAATTTTTAGCAAACGGCAGAATAAAAAATGCCAGTCCAAAGAAAGCAATTCCGCCAAAAATTTGCAGCCACATTGCCTTGCGACTGTTTGATAAATTAATTGCATTCATTGACAGCTGAATTACCGCAATCAATAGGCCATTAATCGTCCACAACATCGAATACTGCCACAATGGAAGTTTCAAAACATCAGACATGTACACTGACAGGTTTCCCAGCCACTGTGAATACGAAATCCATAAGACTCCCAGCCCAATAATGACGGCCCAAATTAAACGAATATTCCACTTGGGCATCTTTTGACCTTGCCTGTCTTCAGATGCAATCGTCTCGCGTTTTACTTCAAAATTAAAATGCCGGCGCACTATCGCGAACAAAACGAGGTACATCACCAACGAAATCCAAAAAAGCCAAACAATTCCAAACGTGTAAATCGTTCCAACCATCGCCGTCGCAAAAACCATTCCGAAGTTAGCAATGAAATAAAGCATATTAAATACGAACCGACCGTCGCGACTCTTCACCTGCGTTCCATACGAATTGATTGCTGCAGTATTCCATCCGCTAAACAAACCAGTAATTGTTAAAATAATCGGATACGCAGGCCAACCATGCCAAAGAAGAAAGGCGATTTGTGAGAGAATCATCACGCCGACGCCAATTTGAATTAATTTAAAAGGTTGGAGTTTGTCAAATAAACGTCCTGCAACAATGCTTCCCAAAACTTGCCCGGTTGCATTCGCCAACATTACCCACCCAATCACAACCAGCGTTTGCATTAACTTGTCGTGCAAATAAATTGAAGTTAGCGGCCAAATAAATCCCAGCGCAAAGCTATTGATAAAACTAGCCGTTAAGAGCCACTTCAAGGCGATTTCATTTTTTGATTGCATTTTACTGGCTCCTTTCCAAAAAAAATAAGGCGAATGAACCTCATTTTTTATCATCAATTAAAATATAATACTATTTATCTAGATCTTCATTAATTAGCTTATCAATATCTTCGTAGGCATTTTCAAGTCGCTCAATATGATAAAGGTCATACATATCGTAAATTTTATCGATTAAATCCCTTTTTTGCCATTCATTGAGGACATCTCGGGAAGATTCACCTTTACTTTCAGCATATCCTTCTAACAAATAAATAAAAAAATCAGTTTCCTTTGACATATTAATTTCCTCGGATATAAATTGAATTTCTAGGATCACCTGAAATCATTTCGGCTTCCCACATATCAAAAATAAAATAAGGACTAACACCATACAAATCTAATTCAGGGCTTCTCAACATTGTATACGTCTCAGAATTAATAAATTTTTGTAACGCATCTAGTTCGGCTAGATTATATTTTTCAACAATTAATGTAACGACGTGCCGATCGTAAAAATCTAAAGTTCTTGCTGGAACATTAGTCATAACTTACTCCCTTCGACAAAGGTTAAATATTGCAAACTTTTATCGGTTAAAAACGCATATTGATCAGTTAAATTCTGTGGTAACAACCGGTGCACCGCTTCATCTTTTGAATAGACGCCATCCATATAATCATTAATTACTCTTAATGTTGAATCATCTGCAACGGGACCCACAATCAAGTCGTACTCCTGTGCCATCAGCTTTCCCTGTCGATTAGAAACCACAAAATCCAGCCATTCTCCATTTGCAATCGGAAAATCTAAGACCTTTAAATTCTCGAAGTTTTTTTCTGCAAAAGAATACTTATTTACCATTGCTAATTCAATTTTACGTCTACGTGAGACACTTTTAGCCCAACGTATTGCTTGATTCACATTCGAAGTTAAATAAAATCCAGCTCCAAAGTCTAGCGTTCTCTGGTTTGATAAAATTTTAGGTTCGCTTACCTCGGTGTAGCTACCGTGAAATAATTCCATATTCGTTGCACCTCCATCTAGGATTAGTATACAACAATTCTATCCATTACTAAAAGATTCCTAAATATAAAAATTCCGATTAGCATTTAACCAAACCGAAATTTTTTATAATTATTTATTTTTCATTTGGTGTTCCAAAATACTTTTCCGAAATCTTGTTAATCGTTCCATTAGCTTGTAGCTTTGCCAACTCTGCATTAACCTTTGTTCGAAGTGTCACATCACCCTTACGGAATCCCACAGCGAACTCTTCTGGCTGATAACCAAGCTTCACAATCTTATAAGCTTCGGGATCTTTTTCGTGCGCCACATAATAACGCGCAAAGTCACTGTCAATCAAAACGCCTTGCACCCGACCAACTTGCAAATCATTCAGCGCCTTATCAAACGTGTCATACTGCACAGAACTCTTCACATATTGCTTCAAAACTTTGCGGTCATCATTATAAGCACTCATTCCAGACGAACCAGTTTGCAGCCCCACGATTTGCCCCTTCATCGCTTCAGCTGAATCAATGTGTGAACTCGCCATCGTAATCAAGACTTGCGAATCAGAGTGATAAGGATTTGAGAATGCCACCTTTTTCGCCCGATCTGGTGTAATCGTATAACCGTTCCAAATCATATCAATGTGCCCGGTCTTCAATTCCGTTTCCTTCATCGACCAATCAATTGGCTGGAACTTCACTTTCAGCCCCAGCGCCTTAAACGTATCGCGCGCCAAGTCAACGTCAAATCCCACCAGCTTGCCATCTTTATCGCGGAACCCCATTGGAACAAATGTATCATCGAGCCCAACCACGACCGTCTTATCGGCTACCGTTTTAGACCACGTGTCCGTCTTCATCTGAGTCTTAAACCAGATTCCACCAACAACTAGCAGCAAAACTGCCAGAACAATTAAATTACCAATCACTTTTTTCTTTGTCATCCCAAATCAACCTCTTTTCCAAAGTCCAACGTTTCATCCGCTACTTGTTGCGCAAATGGCAAATCGTGCGTCACAACCAGTTGTGTCACGCCTTGCGACTTTAATTGTGCAATGATGCTGATCACACGTTCTGTGGATTCTGCATCCAAGCCAGACGTCGGCTCATCATACGCCAAGATTCCCGGCTTCATTGCCAAAGCCCGCGCAATGGCCACCCGTTGCTTTTGTCCACCCGATAATTGAAATGGATATTGATCAGCTTGTTCTGTTAACCCTAATTCTGCCAACAATTCATCAGCCTCTTGACTCGCCACATCCTTGGCCGTTTTACCAACCATCTTTGGCGCCAACATCACGTTTTCCTTCACCGTAAAGTTTGGAAAGAGATTAAAATCTTGAAAAATAACTCCCACCTTAGATCCCGAACGATTGCCACTAATGTCTAGCTCTTCATCATTTAACTTTAATGTGCCAGAATCAGCCGGCAAAAGTCCTGCAATAATCCGCAAGAATGTGGTCTTCCCAATTCCAGAAGGCCCTACAATCGTTAACACTTCACCGGATTCAATCTTTATATCAAGGTTTTTAAAAATCGTGCGATCTCCATAAGCCTTACTTAAATTTTTAACTTCGAGCATATTTATCTCCTCCGATTCTTAACGGTAATAGTTCATGTTGTTTTCGATTTTGCGCATGACCAACGTTGAAGCAACGGTCAAAACCAAGTAAAGCAACCCGACCAACAAATATGGTACAAGCGTCACGTCACGCGCGGCTGCAATATTTCCAGCGCGCATCAGATCGCCCAGCCCAATCACATAAACCAATGAAGAATCCTTCACCAAGTTCACGACTTCATTCCCAACAGATGGCATCACAATCTTAGTCACTTGTGGCAAGATGATTTTTCTCATCGTTTGCCATGGACTAAAGCCTAGCACTTTAGCCCCATCATACTGTCCGTTTGGAATACTTTGCAATCCACCCCGGAAAATTTCAGCGAAGTAAGCGGCATAATTCAAGATAAATGTGAACACAGCTGCTTCAAACCGTGGGAAGGTCGCAATATGGGCGAGACTCAATCCGTAATAGACAAAGACTATTTGGAGCAACAATGGCGTTCCCCGCATAACCCAGATGTACCCGTTCATCACCCAGCGCAACAAGAAAAGATCTGAACGCAACGCCATTGAAACGATGATTCCCAAAGGTATTGACCCGATAATTGTCAGGATAAAGACCCCAAACGTCATTTTTAATCCGGCTAATAAGCTCGGCATGATTGACCATACATAATTCATGTGATTACTCCTCTAATTTACTTTAATTAATTTGCTTGCTTTTATTTTGAGACAAAAAAATCCTCAAGCCACCTAAATAATAGATGCCTTGAGGACGAATTAATCGCGGTTCCACCTCAATTTTGTTGCCCATTACTGTGACAACACTCACACTCCGGCATGACTGCTGGAGTCCACTGCTAACGGAGCGGGCCCGAAGATCATTACAATCTCAATTAATCGTAGGTGTGGTTCGTATAACTATCCTGATTGCTTCACAACTTCAACGCAACTCTCTTGGCAGGAAAAATTATCTACTCTTCTACTCAAAATTAATTTATGTTGATAAGAATAAGCGTAATTCTAATAAATGTCAAGGGATTGGTTTTTAGTAAGTGTCGTAATATTATTTGAAATCGAAATAGCGCATTAGACTTGGAAAATGAGTTAAATTTTTCAATGACGTATCATTAACGCGACGAACGCCGACGCAATGGCATACGATCATTAATTTGGCGGTCATCCACATTGTAACTATTCAAATCTGGTTCGCGAGATCCTTGATAAAGCCAGTTCAAAAATGAGAAGCTGATGATGAAAATAATCATGTTAATCAAGAGTGACGGGAACATGTGAAAGATCACAAAATTTTGCGGATTCATATTGGCCACATTGATCACACCAAACGCGAGATAATCATAAACCAGGTAGGTACTTAAGACCATGAAGAAAATCGCCATTTCCCACATAAATGAATGCTCAAAATATTTTTGAATCCACTGTGCTAACCACACCATGAGCGGAAAGCCAATCATTGATACTCCAACATATCCGGTGTAATACAAATCGTAAATCAAGCCCATTACAAAGGCAGTGGCAAATAAGTTAAAGCTCCCCTTCATGTTACTTTCTGCACCTGAGAGAATTGGCATCAACAAAACCAGCAAAACCAGATAAGGACTTGCTGACATTGGCAATTTAAATAACACCTGAGCTCCATGCAACGCAATTGCGCCATCCAGCAACAGAGCTAAAAACACTAAAATCGGGTGCATCCATGAGATACGAAGATACTTGAAGTACATGCTTTTTCCTCACATTTGATAATACTTCTAGTTTATCACGACTGGCTCTATCTAGACAGGTTTTAAAATTCAAAAAGAGACATCTCAGTTTTTTCATCCAAGACACCTCTATATTTGAGAAAATAATTATTTAATTGGAAATCCCTTGAATCACACCGACTATAATTGGAACTACACTACCTATCGTGATTACAACTAAACTTACTTTTTGCATGACTTTTAACTTGTTGAACTCTTTGTGAAAACTAATCCAAGCGATGATTGTTCCAAAAAAAGTTGCATAACTACAAATTATATACAGTGTTTCGTACATATCAATCTTCCTCCAGATTGTTTCAATTTTAACCCATTATAATTTTAGCATACAACTGAAAAGACGAAGTGACACAGGCAGAAAAATACGCATCCATCTTTAAGCCTCATCCTTCACATATTCTCTAGTTTTATTCAATAATTCTGGCAAATAAAGCGCCAGACTTCCCAAAATGTACAGCCATTGACCAATAAACTGCCAGAAGAAGACAACTTTGTCATTATTACCTGGCACCACCATTTCTACTACGAAATTAAATAAAAATGTAAAACTAGCATAGCCAATAATCCACAAACTAAATTTCAAATACAATTTCATATTCATCTGATCAATTAACACAACAATCAACTTGAGAATTAAATTAATTGTCACAAACAGCCACTGCAAGCCATATGCAACAAAAATGTCAATAAAGATTTGATCCGGTATGAATATCCACATAATTACAAATGGTATTAGTAATGTCAATATGTATTCCAAAACCCAATTTTTGAACTGCCTATATTTGATAATGTTGAATTTTTTCATCTTAACCCAAATTAAACTAGCTAAAACATAAATATTTTGGACAATCATCAAAAGAAAAATTGATAACAAACTCACATTAAACGAATAGATCACCGTAGTCATCAGGCAAAACAAAAATAAGAATATTCCGACGTAAGCTATCAACCAGTTAAACATTTTATTCATAATTTTAATTACCTGCCATCTCAATTAATTGCATCAATCTCTCATCATTATACTATCCAATTAAATTACTGTCTTTTCAAAACTAACTAGCTGGCAAAATAAAAACGCCATAAACTCAATTATGACGTACAATTCTAATTTGCTTTACTCTGATTAAACAACCAATCGCGCACAGCAGGCACGGTATATCCATAATCAAATGACTCATTATGTGAAAGATTTCCTGACCATTGGACAAAATTTTGATTTGTATTTTTATTAATCATCTCATTTGCCACGGTATTTTTCGTTGCAGCATCTGCCGTCGGATCCCATTGTGCAGTACTATACGTAATTCCATCAGTGTTGAATAAATTCATCAAATCCGTTTGTCCACCAGAGGCCGTTTTATCAGCACCAGAAACAATATAGAAGAACTTTTGATTTTCAAGAGGCTTCAATTGGTTCACATCCCATTGCGAAGAAACGTACAATGTGGCTGCAAACAAATCTGGATACTTAGAATTCAAGTAAAATGCTGTCATTCCACCCATCGATTGACCAGTTTGATACAAACGATCCGCATCAATTGAGTACTCTTTTTGCAACTTTTGCAGCAAATCATAATAAGTTTGCACTTGCGCCTCAACTACTTCCGAACCACTTTGTCCAGCTCCCCCAGCAATTGTTGATGTTTCAAAATATGGAACGAGCACAAAACTTGCATGCTTTTTTTGCTCAGCCTCAGTAGCCCAAATCACACCGCCATATCCTTGCGTTAACGCATTTTCCATTCCCTTACCAGTGACAGAATCATCATGGATAAATGAAATCAGCGGATATTTGGTATTTTTATCATAATTTTCTGGTACATAAAGATAATAGTTTAAAGTTACACCAGTTGCATCATCTGTATAAGACAATTTTTGATACTTGCTTTGTACTTCACTTAACACAGTCGCAAGAGCCGGATCTTCAGTAGGATCATCAGTGTTGGTCTTAGTAAACGAACTCGAAGTCGCAGCGGATGAAGAAGCAGCCGTTGACGAAGTGCTCGCCTTTTTAGATGACGAGCTACTGATATTTGGCGTTGGTTTCATTGTGATAAAAGCAGTTAGGATTAACGCAAGGACCAAAACTCCTGCCAAGATGCTGATTAAAATCGTTTTCTTTTTCATATAAATCTCCAGTTTCGTATAGTTCTAGTTCGTTGACATGTAATCAATCGTCGCCTTTGCCAGCTTTTCAACATTTTCAATACCGCTATCTTCTGATTCATTTTTATCAGTATAAATCGCAATAGTATAGTCGACCTGCTCATTTTGCACATGCCCGATCGAATTAACAATCCAGCCATCTTCATTTTCGAGCCAGCCGTTTTTCAGCTGAACGTTCGTTGTATCACTTGTTCCAGCCGTAATGCCCCACGCTTGTGAAGAATCGACCTGATCCATCAGACCACTAATATAACTACGGCTCGCGCTTGGTAAAAAGTCACCGTCGTAAAATATTTCATTTAACAACTTCAACTGATCAGCCGCTATCGTCTTGGTGTAGCCCCATGTTACAGCTGGCATGCTGGTTTGGTCCATCCCCAACGAACTGTATAGGTTGGTTTGTTCGTCAACTCCGCCAGCCAAGTCTAGCAAACTAGTGGCAGCATCATTGTCGCTATCCTCAATCATCAACGTGGCCAGCTCATCTTCATTATCGCTCAGGTTTTCACCAGTTTTGTGCTTTTCATCCAACAATCCCGCTAAGATTGAAACTTTCACCGTGCTCGCCATATAATAATTATTATTTTCATCATTTGTATAGGTAGTCGTAATACCAGTTTTATTATCATAAACTGCTATCGAGACTGGCGTTGTTTGATCACCGAGCGCTTCTTGCCAAGCTTTTTTTAAATCCGGTTCCTCCTCTAAAACTGCTTTTGGATGCTGAATTTCTTTAGTAAGATTTGTCACAAAATTGGTCACATCTTGCATTCGAAAATTAGATTTAGTTGTACCATAAAAACCAAGCCCAATCGTGGCAATCAAAATCAGCACGAGCAAACCATACCTTTTAGTTTTTGAGGTCAAATTTTTATCGGTTCTACTCCGCACGCCCGTCACCTAATTCTTCTTTATGTTTTTAATTTTATAGAGAGAACCTTAATTTTAACTTACATCCAACGATTTAGATGAAATTAGTTTGTTTTTCCACGTGTGGTCCATCACAACTACGCTCGATATTGCCGGTGAATGCGTTCTTCTGGGTTAACCGTGCACAGATACAACGTAATTAAAAAGACCCATTCCAGTGGCTTCATGATGAGATAAATAATGTCCGCGACAAACTTACTCTTGATCACCCTTGATATCGGAAAGCCATAAGTGTCATAGAATTTTCTGATCGCCCGATGCATTCTCGGTGTACGTTCTTCAATGATTTGCTCAAATGCGTTTGCTACACAAAGCTGCCGATTAACGATTGTTTGTCTCCCATGACGAACACCTATGCGCTGCGGCTTCACAAGCTTTGCATGACCTTGGGCCGCGACAGTGCAAAGATAGTGATCATCGTAACCTGGTGGCGCAATTTTTTGAGAAAATACCCAATCAGCTGTCTCCGTATAACCCTTAATGATGTAGTCCGGGCGCTGACCAAACAATGTTAGATACGCGATTGCCAAACCTAACAGTGGAAATGCCAATACTAGCGCCCAAAACGGAAAACGATTACTGCTTAGTTCATGATTAATCCATGCAATAAAGTTACCTTTTTGCTGTGATTCCATAGCTCTACTAGTCTTTAACTCCAGCGCTTTTTCGCGAATTAAACGTGCTGCGATGATGACACAATTAACCGGGAAAATAATTAATAAAATCATATCTTGATAAACTTGAATACTATTAATCACGCATTCGAAAACACCAATATACAGTGCTGCGATTGCTAAAACAGTCACAAACGGTGGCGTTATCTTCGCATCTGTGAACGCTAAAATTAAGTACCCTGCTAAGCCAATCAAACACAAAATCACAAAGGTCGGAATTGCTTGAGTCCAAATTATCGAATGCCTGGCACCCATTGCAAGCTGGACATTCCAATCAGCAAAACTTGACCACGCTGTGACGACGATTCCGGTCAAAACGAAGCCAATGAGCATTGATATAATTTCAAATAGCCTGACTTTGATTTTCCATGCACGATCGTCAATTGGCCTCACAAATATCAGAGCCACATTGATAAATGACAAGATAAATGGAACGAGCAGGAACTGTAATGCCAAGAAGGCTAAGGATGGATCAGCACCTACAAAGGCACTGGCAATACTGATCAGGAGTGCAATTATTTCAAACGTCATGCATGCCCAAAAAATAAATGGATGCCGTTGACGAATGCTCGTTTTGGGATTGATGCCAGATGTTTTCAATTTTTTTGGCTCCTGATTCTGAAATAATTTGAAAATTGTTGCACTATGTACCCGTCACAAGGACGGTAGGGTTTAGTTAGCTAATTTAGCGATGACTTCATTTCGTGTATTAACAATATTTTGCAAGTTTACAAAACCAAGAATCCATCCTACAAACGGAATTCCTGTTAAGATTGACCACCCTAATGAGCGCCAAAAGTATCGCCCACCTGTTATTGCTTCACCAGCCAACGTATAGGTATTGAGCTTGTATGCAAAGAATACCAAACTCGGAAAGAAAATAATGCCCCAAATTGTTGCTGTCTTACTATCACTTTGAGTCTTCATAAATCCACACTCCTATATTCCATCTTTTAGCGTCAATACGGTCTGGACGTTGAGTGAAATTAGCTTACTTTGGAATTAATTTATATAAAATTGATTCTAACATTTGTTTATGAATATTATTTGTGCTCGCCTAAAAAAGCCTTACATCAAGCATTTGCACCCTTATTATGAAAATTAAAAAAGAAAAATGAACAAAAGTGTTGACTTCCTTACTTTTATTCAGTATGATAAGCCACATAGTAAATTTTATAAATTCAATGAAGAACAAAAGTAACCAGATATACAATTTTTAGCGAGCTAATGGTCGGTGTAAATTAGCAGTTGTCGCTGGTGAAAGTAAATTCCGAGAAGTTATCGCGATGTGCATACAAAGTGGTAGCCGGTCGATGTCGTTACTCATCCGTTCAAGGTTGTTAGACTGCGAACTTGAGATTGTCAGTTGTGCACGACTGACGAATAACGGTGGTACCGCGATAAAACGCCCGTTAAGATGTTAAGACATTTTAACGGGTATTTTTGTGTTCATTTGAATTATTCATTGGAAAACTTAAGGAGAAATTTTATGACAGAACCTAAATTAGATTTTAAGAAAATTATTTTATTGGCATCATTGATCTTTGGAATGTTCTTTGGCGCTGGGAACCTGATCTTCCCGGCCCATTTAGGACAGTTAGCCGGCCACAACTGGCTCAGCGCTGGAACCGGTTTCTTGCTTTCAGCGACATTATTACCACTATTAGCCTTGTTAGCGCTAGGAATCACCCGCAGCACTGGCATCTATGACTTAGCGAAACCTGTCGCTCCTTGGTACGGAATGTTGTTCTTAATCTTTGCGCATTTCTCACTTGGACCAGCCTTTGTTACGCCACGAGTTGCCGCCACTGCATATCAATTTACGTTGGCGCCATGGATTCCAGCCCACTATTCAACCATCGCAATTATTTTATTCTCAGCTGCATTCTTTGCCCTCACGTATATTTTCTCAGTTAAAGAAATTGGGCTCACGAAGTACATTGGGAAAATTATGAACCCGATCTTCTTAGGTTTGCTAGCGATTGTTATCTTTATCGCAATCTTGCATCCATTTGGCGGACTAAGCGCTCTACCTGCTGATCCGACTCACTATGCCAAGTCTGGCCAATCAATCGCCTCAGCCTTTATTGAAGGGTATAACACAATGGACGCGTTGGCTGCATTGGCTTTTGGAATCACAATTGTGCGTGCAATCCAAGCAATGGGCTTCAAGCAACCTAAAAACATCGCTCGGGCAACTGCAACTTCAGGCGCATTGGCAATTATTGGAATGGGAATTATCTATCTCTTCTTGATCGCCTTGGGAACAATGTCACTTACCAAGTTTCCCTTAGCAGCCAACGGTGGAATCACTCTGCAACAAATTATTCAATACTACTTTGGCTCATTTGGGTTGATCCTGTTTGCTGTGATCGCAATCTTGGCAATGTTAACCACTGCAATGGGACTCGTGGCCGCCTTTGCTCAGGACTTCCACCGCTTATTCCCCGTATTAAGCTATAAGCAATGGCTGTTGTTCACAATCGGCCTATCATTCATCACGACAAATTTCGGCCTAGATACAATCATCAAATTCTCATTGCCACTTTTGATGCTGCTGTATCCTTTGGCCATGGCATTGATTATTCCAGCCGTACTCTCACCCTTGTTTGGCAACCAATCAATTGTTTACAAAATCACAACGGCCTTCACTGCAATTCCAGCAATCTTGGATGCATTGGCAAATTCAGGTTTGGCAACAACAACTTGGGCAACGCAAATCATCAACTTATATCACAATAGTTTGCCGTTCGCCGCAATTGGTTTGGGATGGACACTGCCAATTTTGTTTGGCTTAATTATTGGAATCATAATCGCGCGGATCAAAATCAACCGAGCTACTATCTAACTAAAAGAAAATCGCAAAGCAACGGCACGTTTAAATGCTGTTGTTCTGCGATTTTTTTAGCTATTATAATTGCAAATAATTATCTTTGAATTCAATCTAAGTTCTAAATTCTAAATCCTAAGTTCTAAATTCTAAATCCTAAATCCTAAATCCTAAATCCTAAATCCTTAAATTATAAATCTAGATCCATGAACTCTAAAGACTCATTTAGTTTTAGTTTCATCCGACAAAATGCCTCGATTTTTTGAATCAGTTTTTCTTCTTCTTTAAAAATCATAGCGGTCGAATATGAAAACGGCCATCCTTTTTCAATATGATCGGCATGTTGTTGCTTCAACTCATTTAGTTCTTTGTTCATCGCTGGAACTCCTCGCTTTATTCAAAACACGCTTGATAATATGTCAAAAATAGACACATCCGTTTTACGACATATTAATCACCATTGTATGCTTGGTGATATGTCCAAGATTCAACATATACGCCATTACCTGTTGCATATACACCGCTAACAGCATGTGACCTAATTTCTTTAGGTACGGCAATTTTAAATGTGTATGATAGGTGAGCAGAAGTATCTTCTACCCCTACGTGATCAAAAATGTCTGCTGATTGACCATGTCCACAGATTAGATTTTTGTCGTACTTTACCATACGCTCTTCAGCACTTGCCATTCCGATAATACTCGTAGCTTTCCCTGCCCCGATAACTACGTCAGGAGAGACGTCGCTCGGATTTTTAGCTCCTTGGGCAGTTGTCAATACGACATCCCACTCAGCGTACTCTGGCACTGTTATCTTTAGCTTACAATGGAAGTCATCTGCAATTGGCGTGATTCGATAATACACATATTCACCAGCATGATTATAATTATAAAAGTCTTCATATTCAGCACCAACGTTACTAGCATTGCTTTGAGAAGCATAATCGACATCTGTAGGACTATACGGTGCATCCCATCCTTGGTATACACCGAGCCCATATTCTTCAGAATTGTCAAATGCTTGTACTGTTCCGGTTTGGACATGATCTTGGCGCAATTGAATTGGTAATATTGCTGCATGTGCTGGAGTTGGCACCCCTACTAAACTGGCAGATGTAATCAAACCAGTTAAACTAGATGAGGCAATCAACGCAACAGCAATTGCACTTGTTAAAATACGTGTTACTTTATTCATTACTTGTTTCTCCTTAGAAACTTAAATAGTTTTACGACAAGCTAATCAGCTTACTAGCCGTTATATGCTTGGTGATAAGTGAACCACTCAACCTTAACACCATAACCCTTTGCGTATATACCGCTAACAGTTTGTTTCAATTCCTTTGTGGGCACAGCAATTTTAAATGTGTATGATGGGTGTCCCGAAGTATCAATTATAAAGTTTTCACCAATAAGATTTGTACTGTATTCTAACCGATGTTCAAACCCACCTTCGTAGTTTCCACTAATGTCATTAGTGTCCTTGGCTCCCACAACTAGGCTACTATTATCCACTATATTCCACATATCTGCCTGAGTCTGAACATAGCCACCAGTATATGGGCAATCAAAAACGACATCCCAATCAGCATAATTCTTAACATCTAGTGTTAAATGAACATTAAACTTATCAGCAATCGGCGTAATCCGACAATACACATATTCACCTGAGTGATTATAATTAGCTGCTCGAACTGATTTCGGTTGCGTTAGATTTTGCGTAAATGAATCAACCTCTGCAGCACTATAATCACCTGTCCACGGATTTGAATTTAGGTCCCTTACAGCTTCGGTTTGAACGTATTTTTCAATTGGTCCATCATCTTCATCGGTATAATTTGCGACAACAGATGCATTACGTCCTGTCACTGTAATATTATTTAGTTGTTTAGTTTGGATATTAAATGTATAGTTCTTACCTGAATCAACGTGGACTAAACTACCATCACTCATTGAAACTGCATTGGCTAATAACAAAAATTGAACCTGACCAGCTCTTGCCGGTTTAACATTGAATGTTTTAGTTTCTTCATCATAACTTGTGGCAGTAAGCCTAGTTGGGGTTGTAGGGCTATAAGCACCTGTTACATAGAACTCATGATCTTCTCCATTAACTTCTACATCGAATTGCATTCGTTTACTATCAACCTTGACTTCATCTTGTTCAGTTGTTTCAGAATATTCCTTTTTAAACAATTGATTATCAAAAGATGCGGTAATATCAACATTTGAAGCCAACAACTTTAGATTCTTAAACTGCTTTGTTTGAATTTTGAATGTATATTTTTCGCCTTCTTCTATTTGAACTGAACTATGGTCACCCATCAAAACTTTATCTCGCTGTAAGCTAAATTGCGTTTGACCAGGCCTAGCTACACTAACAGTAAAAGTTTTTGTTGCTGCATCGTAATCAGTGGCTGCAAGAAGGTCATCGCCTGTTGAATCAGCACCCATAAGTTGAAATTGAGGGTCATTTCCATGCGGGACGACAGTAAACTTTGTTCTCTGATTATCAACATTTAACACGGATTCTTCAGTGTTTGAGCCGATTTCATTTGAATAGAACTGCAAGCCTGTATCTTCGTTCACTGAAGTGGTTGCCACTGTATCTTGTGCATACATAAATGGCGTGGTTAAGCCCACTACACCTGTTCCTGCAATCACTCCAACGGCAATTGCACTTGTTAAAACACGTGTTACTTTATTCATCACTTGTTTCTCCTTAGAAACTTAAATAGTTTTAAGCCATATATTAGCTGTTTAGATAAATTGGTTTTTATCACAAAATATCAAGGTCACTACCTTGGCTTGCGACATACTTTGATACTGTAAAGTCAATGTTTGATCCAGAAATTTCCAAATTATCAACAGAACCGTTGAAAAAAGAGCTATCGTGTACGTAAATTGAATATTCTTTTCCTGGTTTCAAATCTTTTACACTGCCATCATCAAGCTTAACTGAATTATTTTTAACTTCAAATTCTGTAGTGTCCTTATCAACCGGATAGGCATCGATAATACCAAAGCTTAATTCGTCGTCGGTTGCATTAAGAGCATAATTAATCACTTGATCACCATTCTTACCGACAACTTTTAGATTAAAATAGCCTTGTGTATCAGTAACCTTAATCTTAATACGAGCGCCATTACTTCCAAGAGGTGCTATGATTGGGTCATTAACATTTAGTACAGTCAGACAATCGCTCGCCGTTTCCACAAATGTAGCCCCATTAGGATAAGGATTGGGCGATTGCTTTGCCGTCACAGGTGGTACGGTTGCTGCGTTAGCAAATGGAGCTGTTAACCCAACGAGAGCAGTTGCTGAGAACAATCCCACAGCAACGGAGCTGATTAAAACACGTGTTACCTTATTCATTACTTGTTTCTCCTTAGAAACTAAAATTATTTAAACGGTTTTACGACATGTTCAGGTCGAGTATTGTCAATAACTAACTTATTTTTTATCAAAAAATATCAACGTAACTAGCTTGGCTTGCTACATACTTTGATACTGTAAAGTCAATGTTTGATCCATAAATTTCCAAATTATCTACAGATTCGTCGAAAAAAGAGCTACCGTAAATATAAATTGAATATTCTTTTTCTGGCTTCAAGTTTTTTACACTGCCATCATCAAAGTTAACCGAATTATTATTAATTTCACATCCTGGTGTGTCTTCATCGACCGGATAGGCATAAAGAACATCCCACCCAAAGACTAGATCATTTGCACTAAAAACATAATTGAGCACTTGATCGCCACTTTTTCCGACAATTTTAAAATTAAAATCAGCTGATGCATCCGTAACCTTAATTTTAATAAGTCCTCCGATACTATTAAGAGGAGCAATGATTGGGTCATTAACGTTTAATGCCGTCAGACCATCGCTAGCCGTTTCCGCAAATGTACCATCAGCAGGCAAATGAGTAACTGTATACTTAACTGTTTCAGTAGGCACATCTGCCGCTTGGACAAAAGGCGTTGCTACGCTGATTAAACTTGATCCCGCAATTACACCTACTGCTAGGGCACTTACTAAAATACGTGTTACTTTATTCATTATCTATTTCTCCTTAAATACTCTGAAATTAACCAGATTATGACTTTGCATCCGTTTGCTTGACATTAATACGTGTAATACACGCTGTCCACGTCATCCCATGATGCCTTAGCGTTGTTAACTTGCTCACCAACTATTCCATGGTCCTGAATTGATTCGTCTTGAAGTTGAAAGGGAACCTTGGCTGTATGCAGAAATGGTGCTGTAAGTCCAATTACAATTGAGATCACGATGATACATGCTGTTATGACACTTGCTAAAATCCGAGCTGTCTTTTTCATTTCTTCCATCCTTTTCATTTTACAAATGCGCTTTGTAACCAGTCGTTTGGTGATAAGTGAACCATTCTAACTTAACTCCATGCGCATAAGCACCATAGATTCCACGAACTGCTGATTCTAGTGGACCAGTCAACCCTGCCCGACTAGCCACCTCAAACTTCAAAGTATATGATTTAGGCGTCGGAACAGTTGTCCCACAAATCACTGCTTCACCAGCATGCCCCTGTTCATAAGAAGTTGCATAATTTGCCAATACGGTCCCTGCAGCCAATGTGCTGTAATATTGTTTAGCTCTAATAATGTGTGATGCGTCTCCATCAGGGTTACCGCCTGGTAGTGCAAAATTATTATCCAGTTGCCTTTTTACATCAGCTTCAAAGTCCACTGAATAGTCATTAGCAATCGGTGTCACACGGCAATAAACAATTTCACCTGAATGATTGTAGTGTACTGAATCACGATTGTGTCCGCGATCTCCATAAATTTCTTCAACTTGATAATCGACTTGTGCACTCGAGTAACCATTCCCCCAAGGCACTTCGTCTGGATCGGTCACTGCTGACAATTGAGTGTAGTTTTCAATTGGCCCAGTATAATCATTTCCGACCTGCGATGGAAAAGCACTAACGTCGACATTCATCCCAGCAATTAAAACATCTACTAATCGCGTCGTTTGAATGTTAAATGTGTATTTGGTTCCCACGTCAAGATGCTGTTGTGTTCCATCAGCCATAAAGACCGTCTTGTTTTCAACGTTTAACTTCTGATTCATTTCACTTTTTGGCTTAAGAGTAAAAGTATTCGTTTCTGGATCAAAGTCAGTTGCAGCTAGTGTTAGCTCAACATCGTTATATGCATGACCGACAAACGATAGCCCGGTGTCACCACGAGATGGAATAAACATCTCAACTGATGTCATTTGATTATTGACTTGGTATTTAGTTTCTTCAGCATAGAAGTCACTTAGATGTGCAGAATATGATTTATTAAAGTTTCCCGCGCTCACTGTTGGAATATATTTTGTTTGGCTTGCTTCAATATCGATTCCTAGCCCGTGAATTCTAATGTCGTCTGCTTCATTTGTTTGAACGTCAAATGAATACGTTTGACCTTTTTCAATGGTGACAATATACCCATCACTCAATGTCACTTTGTCATCAATTAAGATTCCTTCTTGCTGACCATCTTTTATTGATCGCATCGTGAAAGTACGGGTGTCTGCGTCGTAATTTGCCGCAGTATAACTGTGTGGAAATTCTTTTCCAACCTTGCCATCAATTACAAACGTACAGTGTCCCTCAAGCTTTGTAGTAACGTTAATCACTGCAGAAGAACCATAGGCAATATGATAATCCACTAAATCAGCGTGATCTGACGGAAATGAGTACTTAATTGTTGAATCATCATCCTCATCCTCTGCTAAAGACTTAACTTTCGCAGACGGAATAACTGTTGCGTGGATAAACGGGGTTACCATCCCCACAATCCCTGTTGCTGTGAACAATCCAACCGCAACAACAGCAGCTAAAATACGTGTCACCTTATTCATACCTTGTTTCTCCTTAGAAACCAAAAATAGTAAAACAGTTTCACGACATATTTAGGTCGATCGTCTGGGATAGTCTGCAAGTGAATTTTTTATTTTTTGAAAATTAAGCTATATTGCTAATTGTCTTTTTAATATTTATACAATATAAGTGGTATATTAATCGCTATTTATATGGTTTGTGAATTAAATAGCTACTAATAGAAACGCTTTCGTTCTATTTTCATCTAAAAAAATTAAATAATTCCAACAAATATTTTCTCGCTCAATGTTCACAAAACGTCCTAAACACGCTTTATTAATCTTCCTTTTTATCGGACACCGTGAATTATGGACCCTATGTTAGAATTTTAAAAACCTTTAATGTGAAAAAAATAAGATTTTAACGTGCATTATTTCACAATTTATTTATATTCATTACAGTAACTTCATTTTTTGTCTCATAACAGAAAATATATTGTTACAAATTAAAAAAATCACAATATACATCAAAAATTCCACTACTCTGTATTTTGTTCAAATGAGTGGGTTTCTTCTACATAGTGTGTATTATTTTTTCGTTATTTTTAATAGGTTTGGGCACGAAAATCACATATTAAATGTTACAAATGGATGCTACACTGGAAATATAAATGAAATATTACTTTTAACTTGTCACACCTCTACTTATGAAAGCAGGAGACGATTATGAAAGAAGTTAATTTTACAGGCGCTAAAAAAATATTGTTAGGCTTTGGTTTAGCATTTGGAATCGTTGCACTGATGGGTTCCGTTCCAGTCACGCACGCCTCCACCACTGCTAACACGACCCCGACCAACTATGCGACTGCTAGCAACTGGGTCGCACGTCCAACTAGCACGCCCAAGGACGTCGATGTATTTTATCTGTACCCCACAGCCTTTGTTGGCAATAAAACAACCAACTATATTGGTGATGTCAGCACTACTAAGACTAGTGGCGCAAGTTATGTAACTAAGCATGGGGATGTCTTTAAGGAGACGGCCAACATCTACGCCCCTGCTTATCGGCAATACGATTGTTTCTACCTAATGGACTTTACGATTGAGGAGCAGCTTGAGAAATTTTATTCAGAACCACTGCAAGATGCCACGGCAGCCTTTGAGTATTATCTTGAGCATTACAACAACGGACGTCCATTTATCTTAGCTGGGCATTCGCAAGGTTCGCTCGTGATGAAAGGCCTTTTGCAAAATTACTTTACGCAACACCCTGAACTGTTTGATCAAATGGTTGCTGCCTATATGATTGGTGGTGCGATTACCCAAGACGAACTTGACGCAAACCCGCTCTTGAAGTTTGCTACTGGTGCCAATGATGCAGGTGTGATTATTTCGTATAATACTGAAGCACCAGGCTTGAATGTCCGTAATCCGGTTGTTGTGCCAGGCGCAGTGGCAATTAATCCAATTAGCTGGTCACGTGGCGAAGAAGTTGCGACGGCCTCATCAAGTTTAGGCTCACGAATCAACAATGTTCAACGACTGAATTTTGCAGATGCGAAACTTAATCTGGCACGCGGTGTAGTCGAATGTTCGACAGTCAGCCCAAGCACGTACAGCTACACCGGCACATTTGCCACTATCTTCCCACAAGGCATCTATCACAACTATGACTATGATTTTTATCATTATAATTTGATTGAAAATGTGGCTGCCAGAACCCAAACATACTTTAACAACTTAGCATCTCATCCTGCTGAATAGCCAATTAAAAATGCGAACAATTATTCGTCCGCATTTTTTTTATTTTTAGAGAATGGAATTCCGTCAGCCCACAAATGTCCGCGATAATAACTTTCCATCGAAACAATTTGTGCCAATGAGACAAGTGGCAACACAAACTTGAGCCACAAAAGATCACTTTTGAAAAATGGAATGGCCATCATTGCGGCGGTAAATAAGTAAATCCCGATTCGTGCGCGCAAAGGCAGTTTCCGTTCGAAGACAACTTCATCGACATATTTAATATAGTATTTATTGTTGCTCAGCCATGTATCGAGTCGCTTGGAAGATTTGCTCCACAAAATAGCGGTCATAACGTAGAAGACCGTTGTTGGAAGCCCGGGAAGCCAAATACCAATGGTCCCGATGGCAAACGTGATTGAGCCAAGTATGATAAAGATAATTTTCATAATAAGCTTAGTTTAGCATAGATTGCGTTTTGGCGGACTGATTGGCTGAAAAGTTTCAATTCTGTTAAATATATCGCATGAATTCATTGGCAAAAAGTTGTATAATAAGACTTGTGAAAATATATACAAAACATTAATTTATCGGAGGATTATCATGACAAAAGTTGCTTTAGTTACAGGTGCTGGTCAAGGAATTGGTAAGGCAATTGCTGAACGTTTGGCCAAAGACGGATTTAAGGTTGGACTAGTAGGCCGTCACGTTGAAAAGGTTCAAGATGTCGCTAATGAATTGAATGCCCAATATGGTGCAGATACAGCAATTGGTTTGAAGGCAGATGTTGCCAAGCGTGATGAAGTGTTTGCTGCTGTTAAAGAGACCAATGAACATTTTGGCGGCTTTGACGTGATTGTTAATAATGCCGGGGTTGCTCCAACTACCCCAATCCTGGAAGTAACCGAAGAAGATATGAACTGGACTTGGCAAATTAACGTCAATGGTGTTGTTTGGGGAACTCAGGCAGCGACTGAAGCATTTAAAGCGCTTGGGCATAGTGGTAAAATCATTAACGCAACTTCACAAGCTGGAGTGACCGGAAATGCTAATTTGACAGCGTATGGTTCAACCAAGTTTGCCATTCGTGGAATTACGCAAACAACGGCGAAGGAATTGGCAGCATTCGGTATTACCGTAAATGCCTTTGCACCAGGAATTGTTAAGACGCCAATGATGTGGGACATTGCCCATGAAGTTGGACAAAATGCTGGAAAAGATGATGAATGGGGAATGAATACGTTTGCCAAGGACATCACTTTAAAGCGTTTGTCAGAGCCAGAGGATGTTGCCAACGCGGTCGCATTCCTTGCTGGATCAGACTCAAACTACATCACTGGACAAACGATCGTGGTTGACGGCGGAATGGTTTTCCACTAATCTTTTAAGAATATTATTTAGCGTGATGAACTTGTCTTGGGACGGGATTCATTGCGCTTTTTTGTTTTGGCGAGTGCTACAGAACTTGCAGGTGCTCGTCACTCTGTTATTACCCAATTTAGTCACAATAACATTACAATAATTAACGTTTGATGACGCCGAGGGTTATTATTGGCATGTTGGCATGTTGGCATGTTGGCATGTTGGCATGTTGGCATGTTGGCATGTTGGCATGTTGGCATGTTGGCATGTTGGCATGTTGGCATGTTGGCATGTTGGC
>JAITPD010000064.1 GCA_031289615.1 Lactobacillaceae bacterium
GCCCTTGCCGAATCTAGGCGAACCTTTCCACGCGTGCTTTAGCGCCGTGAAATTGGCAAATTATTTTGCCATTCGACGTGACTCGTGCAGGGCCATCCGAACGTAAAGAATCTTTAGCGTAGCTGAGAAAACTGACTGACATATGGTTCATAATTACTACAATCTGTTAAATAAATATTGAACAAAACCAAAGGAGATTATTATGCGCGAAATTGATATGCCCGGAAAATATGACTCGACAGCTGTTGAAGCAGGTCGTTATGACAAGTGGGTGAACGAAAAACGTTTTGCCCCATCAGGTAACAAAAAAGCTAGTCCATATTCAATCGTGATTCCACCACCAAATGTGACGGGTAAATTGCACCTAGGTCATGCTTGGGATACCGCTTTGCAAGACATGATTATTCGCCAAAAGCGCATGCAAGGGTTTGATACTTTGTGGTTGCCTGGAATGGATCACGCTGGAATTGCAACCCAAGCTAAAGTTGAGCAACGTTTGGCAGAGCAAGGCATTTCACGTTACGATTTAGGTCGTGAAAAGTTTATCGATCAAGTCTGGGACTGGAAAAATGAATACGCCACTACGATCAAGTCGCAATGGGGTAAGCTCGGGTTATCTTTGGATTATGATCGCGAACGCTTCACGCTGGACGATGGGCTTTCAGACGCCGTTAAAAAAGTCTTTGTGAATTTGTATAATAAGGGCCTGATTTACCGTGGCGAATACATTATCAACTGGGATCCCAAAGCCCGAACAGCTTTGTCAGACATCGAAGTCATTTACAAAGATATCGAAGGCGCATTCTACCATGTGAAGTACCCATTCACTGATGGAACCACTTTGGACGGTAAGGATTATATTGAGATTGCGACGACGCGCCCTGAGACAATGTTTGGTGACGTAGCCGTGGCTGTTAATCCAAATGACGAACGTTATCAACACATCATTGGTAAGACAATTAAAGTTCCGCTGGTTGAACGTGAGATTCCTGTGATTGCAGATGAATACGTTGAAATGGAATTCGGAACGGGAATGGTTAAAATCACTCCAGCGCATGATCCAAATGACTTTGAAGTGGGAAACCGCCATGATTTGGAACGGATTAACACGATGAACGAAGATGGTTCAATGAACGAACGAGCTGGCAAGTATGTTGGCATGGATCGTGATGATGCACGTAAAGCGATTGTGAAAGATTTACAAGATGCTGGTTGGATGCTAAAGGTTGAGCCTTATACGCACTCTGTTGGTCATTCTGAACGAACGGGTGTCCCAGTTGAAGCACGCCTTTCAACGCAATGGTTCGTGAAAATGAAGCCATTGGCAGAACAAGCTTTGGCTATGCAACACACAGATGATCGCGTTGATTTTTATCCTCCTCGTTTTGAAAATACCTTTACGACTTGGATGGAAAACATTCATGATTGGGTGATTTCACGGCAACTCTGGTGGGGTCATCAAATTCCGGCTTGGTACAATAAGCAGACTGGCGAGATGTATGTTGGCGAAGATGAACCAGAAGATATTGAAAACTGGGAGCAAGACAAGGACGTTTTGGATACGTGGTTCTCTTCAGCGCTCTGGCCATTCTCAACAATGGGCTGGCCTGATACTGATGCGCCTGACTTCCAACGTTATTTCCCAACCAATACTTTGGTGACCGGATACGACATTATCTTCTTCTGGGTTGCCCGGATGATGTTCCAATCAAAGGAATTCACAGGTCGGCGCCCATTCCAAAATGTTTTGATTCACGGTTTGATTCGTGATGAAGAAGGTCGTAAGATGTCAAAATCTTTGGGAAATGGAATTGACCCAATGGACGTCATTGAAAAATATGGGGCAGACGCCTTACGCTGGTTCTTAGCAACGGGATCAACCCCTGGTTTGGATGTACGGTTCTCTTATACTAAAATGGATGCCGCTTGGAATTTCATCAACAAGATTTGGAATGCGTCACGTTACGTAATTATGAATTTGACTGATGATACGAAGGTTGAGATTCCGGCCGGTGAATTAGCACTTGCTGATAAATGGATTTTGGCGCGTTTGAATGCAACAATTGAATCTGTGACAAAGAACTTCGATAAGTTTGAGTTTGGTGAAGCAGGACGTTCATTGTATAACTTCATCTGGAACGATTTTGCGGATTGGTACATTGAAATGACCAAGGAAACGCTCAATGGTAACGACGAAGCAGCTAAGCAACGGGTTCAATCTGTTTTGGCATATGTGCTGGATCAGACATTGCGCTTGTTGCATCCAATCATGCCATTTGTGACTGAAGCAATTTGGTTGGAGATGCCCCATGATGGTGAAACATTGACGGATGCGGCATACCCAGTTGCTCATGCTGAATTGGATGACGCTGTGTCTGAAGCTGATTTCCAAAGCTTGGTTGACTTGATCACTGCCGTTCGTGCAATTCGGACAGAAGCAAATGCGCCAATGTCAACGACGATCGATGTGATGATTAAGACGGCCGATGTGAATTTGACGCGGATTTTCAATGAAAACGTAGATTATATCAACCGCTTTGTGAAGCCTAAGACGTTGACAATTGCAGCTGAAATAGATGCACCCAAGTTGGCGATGACACAAGTAATTACGGGAGCAGAAGTGATTGTTCCGTTAGCTGAGCTGATTAATTTGGATGATGAAATCGCTCGTTTGCAAGGTGAAGCCAAGAAGTTCCAAGGCGAAGTGAGGCGCGCGGAAGGCAAGCTTGGCAATGCAAAGTTTGTTAACTCGGCGCCGGAAGCAGTTGTAGCGTCTGAACGCGAAAAGCTGGCTGATTGGCAGACTAAGTTGGCTGCGACAAATGCCCGGCTTGCTGAATTGAAAGATGCAAAGTAATTGAATTTGAATAACGAAGGATCTATCAAAAATTGGTAGGTCCTTTTTTTCGGAAAAATTTGTAAGTAAAACAATTACGTTTCATCTAAATTCTCATTACACTGCTTGGTTATACTAAAGGAGTACCAAAGAACTGAAACTAAATACTACATACGGAGAATTAAAATGCTGAAACTAATTAAATGGTCTGGATTGATGTTGGGCGCTTTGACAGTTGTCGGGTTGACGCAAAATGTTTCGGCTGATTCAACTTCAGCTCATGTCGAGCAAACAAATGTTCAGCTATTGACCCCAAATTCACCAACTCCACAGTATGAATTGGATTTAAAAGTTACAGGTGGAATTTTTGATAATGATTTACAAGATGATGCACCAGATACTCTGCTTTTTGGCGGTAATTTTGAAAAGACAAATTCCGTTAATGCTAAATTAAGTTTTGATAAAAAAGAAGCAGTTATTAAATTTACAGTGACACCTGATCAATCGGCGAACCGCAAAAATATTGGATCTGTCACAATCAAAGCTGATGGAATTAACCCAGATAACAATGTTCGCAAAGATGTAACTATTAATAATCTTGAAGATACGTATGTTCCAGGGGTTGTCTATAATACAGCTGGTGTGGGCAATGATTCTGGAGTTGCTGGACGAATTACTTGGGAGCAAAATGGAAAGCCAATGCTCAAAGATTCAATCAATACTGGCTTTCTTGCTTTAGCTGATGGACTAAAAGAAAATTGGAAAAAAGGTGGAGCAGTGCAAGGTGGGAAAATTGGATTTGCTAAATTATTGTGCTTGGGAGGACCGTTTGGTGATGCCTTAGATATGATTCTTAAAACCATCAATGGAAGCGGAAAAGATCAGTATATTGAGGCTCTTGAAGGGATTAAAAACCAAATTAACACATTAAGTGGGGACATCAAAAATTATGCTATGATTGGCAATCAAGTAACTCTTTACACTTCATATAGAGCAGAAATAAATGATTTCTTAAAGACGATGAATTCAGATTTAGATAATACTAAAGTGAATCTTCCAATTAAGGACTTGTATAGGGCAATCGATAAATCACACATCATAGATCCAAGCTATAAAACAATCAGTGACAATGATTTACAGTCTGTGCGCACTGCTGCTCGAAAGGTGTTTTCAAGCGGAGGAATAGGATTAGACGGGTTTCAGTATGGCTCACAACTGGATGTGTTGACACAATTCGAAAAGTTTGCAAAAGCGGCGACTGGAGAGATTACTACCAATAAAGATAATATTTTTAAGCAATATTCAGCATATATGAGTTTAAAGCATAATTATAATTCTTCAACTTTTAATGAACGTTTGGCGTTTAATGATCAAGTTAAACAAGTGTACTTTTACTATTATTTCCCAATCACTTTTGCAATTGCGTTTGAACAATATGATGCGCAAGGTCAAATCAATACTGCTAACGATGAAATTGCCAGAATTGATCAACTATTAAATTATAAAGAATCGGATGGTATGTTTGATACAAAAATAAGTAAGTTACAAAATTATGAGGTTGGATTACGGTTTGCAAGGCTATCAACAGCTGATAAAGATAATTTAGGGAAAACAAGGGATTGGTTTGCTAATAGAATTAAAGATTTACAACGCATTTCCGATGATGACAAAGATTTTCTAGGTGAGTATGAAGGTGTAAAAGCAGGTGGAGATGTAACTTCAGTGACAAGTTCAACAACTCGGCAGACTTTTGATTTTTTGAAAAGCAAGAAGTTGTTTGCAAAGGGATGCGGTAGTGAGATGGATGACCCAACACTTGACCCTTCATTCAAAGATGGGCATGGACATCTAAGCGCGGAAATCATTAATTTTAAACATGGGCTGATTTATTCTTATTGGGCCCATAAGTATTTAAAGCAAAATACCGAAACAATCTCAAATTACGAGGCGGCAATTGCAAATTTTGCGAATGGACATAGTGGTTCTACTTGGAGTTGGCAGATGTCTGGTGATAGTAAGAAATGGTATGCTACTGGCGGATACGTATCCAATGGAACAGGCTCAAATTTTGGAGTACATGACAGTCAGTATAATTTAATGCATGGTTGTCTTTCGGCAGATGACGTGAAGATGTTAGGACAATCAGCTAAATTTGGGCACACGGTGTTTAATGAACTGGAAGAAGCTGAATTTAAAAACATGGATGGCTTCTTGTATGCTGGACATGCAAAAAATTCATCAGTCAATGGTGGGTTCTTGAAAGCTCCAACGTTTACAGCTTCAATTTATCGGTTAAAATCTGATGGAAAGTCAGAAGAAGAAGTTAAAGCATTCAATGAAAATTGGCATTGTCAAAAATGGAATGTTACAGATGTAATCCACGATGAAGGAAAGCTGTTTGTTTTACAACCAGCAGATGTGAAAGCTGATGGATGCGTGGATTATACGCCAAGCTATAATTATTACAAGTAAAATAAAACCCGTTTCGTAACTGAAGCGGGTTTTACATTGCTATTGAGTTGGTTGAACCACAAATTTATTGCCTTTAAACGCGTACATGACAATAATTAAAATGGTGAAAATTATCGCGAACCCAGACAAAACTAATACATCATTTGTCGGTAAACCACCAATTGAAATCGTGTGGCGTAGACCATCAACCGCATAGGTCATTGGCACCCAAGGATGAACGGTTTGGTAGAAAGGCGAGGTTAACTTGAGCGGATATGTTCCAGCCGAAACGGAGAGCTGCAAGAACATGAAAACAAGTGCAATGACTGTGCCAAACTGGTTAAAGAGCATATTGAGCAGGCCGATTAAGCTGAGATAAACGAGACTGGTCAGGAACAAAATCAAGATGGTTGCTAAGATTTCTTTTTGGTGAAAATGCCAAACCCGATCTAAGGCAAACAAGATACCTAATCCTTGTAAAATCCCGGCTGGAATTAAGACGCCAAATTTTGAGAACCACATATCAAATGCGTTTCCTCGGCGCTTGAATTTGCGTAGGCTAAATAAGTTAGTCAAAACGATCGCACCTGTCCATAAACTCACCGAAAGCATGTAGGGTGTTATGGCGGTTCCGTTATTTGGAACTGGAGAAATATCATGTCGAACTAATTTAACGGGATCAATTAGGGATTTTGCACTTGGCAATTGCGGAGTGGGTCCAGCGAATGCTTGGTATTCTGCATAAGGAATGCCAGAAGAGAGAACTTTGGCTTGCTCAGCTTGGCTTTGCTCAATTTTGGTTAATAGAGCAGTCATCGCACTAGTTGTAATTGTTTGGTTGAGCTGAACTTGAATTGCGCCGGCAGCAGATGTCACCATTTTTGAAGCAACATAATTGCGACCAGTCGACAAAGTATATGAGAGGTTGATTGGCTTAGCATAAGAAGTTCCAAGTTCAGTTACCTGTTTAGAAAGCGTTTTTGGCAACACCATTGTCATGAAATAATCGCCGTTCTTCAAACCTTTATCAGCCGTCTTTTGAGAAACGAAATGATAATCTAGAGCCTTAGTTTTTTTCAAACCAGTCACTAGTTGATCGCCGACTTTAACATTTGACACCGGTTGGTCGAGATTGACAATGGCAACTGGAAGATGATCGATTTTGCCATACGGATTCCACATTGAGCCAATGAAAATGACGCCGTAGATAGCTGGTAGTAGCGCAACCAAGATGAAGCCAACCAATAGCTGCTTGTTATGGAAAATTTTGAACCATTCTGATCTAAACATAATCTGTCTCCTATGAAATTAATGGTGTTCTTTGATATTCAAGATTGTAATTTTGTTAATCAGAATCGCTATGCTGATCAACAAAATTGTAAACATCTTCGCAATTTTAAAACTACTAGGCAGGCGAAACATTGCAAAGATATTGCATCCCTAACATTGCATAATCACCTATACACAATGTATAGTGTTTTTGATATAATCATTGTACGATTAGTTTGGAATGGCAACAATGAACAATTACTTGGTAAATGTCTATCAAATGGAGCAAATTAATATGAAGCAACAAGAGCAAAAACAATTAACAGAGCTAAAAATTAAAACGGCCTTTATTGAGTTGTTGCCATTAGCAGACCAGATGTCCGATATCACGGTGAAATCAATTATTGAACGTGCGCAAATCAGCCGTGGCACATTTTACAGCCATTTCGTGGATGTGTATGCAGTTTTGGAAGTCGTGGAACATGATTTATTAAGGAAAATTGGTATAAGTATTCGGCAGAGTTTAGAACAAGCAGTGCTTAGTGCCGATGTTTTTATCGATCCGCTTACGATTATTGCTAGCGAACAGGTTGAATTACGAGCTCTGTTACGCCTGTCAAATGGTTCGCAGGCCCACCACGTGATTCGCAAAGAGTTAGTAGAGTTGATTGATGATTCGAAATTGTATCAACGCTATGCCGTGCAGACTAAATTGCCTTTGAAATATGCACAGGCGATTTTTGTTGATCATATTTTGGAACTATTAATTTTTTGGTTAAAAGACGACGATGCTGATTCAGTTCCTGTATTTGCTGAAATTATCTGGCAAAGCTTGTGGATGTCACCAATCGATTTATTTAAATAATCGAATTGCATCATTTTTAAGCCAGTTATTTTGGTATGATTAGAACAGAGAAATTAAGCATATAGTAAGAGTTGGACAACATTTTTTTGCTAACTAAAATCGCTCTGTTTTATAGCCAGCAACACAGTTTAATCGAGCGGGAGGAACCGAAATGATTCAAAATTATGATGACGCACTGGCATTTATTCACGGGCGTCACAAATGGAAGAAGACTAACACATTTGCGCGGATTCAAGAATTATTGGCAGAACTTGGCAACCCGCAAAATGATTTAAAGTATGTTCATGTGACCGGCACAAATGGCAAGGGTTCCGTCTCAAAAATGACAGCTCAAATTCTAGAGGAAAGTGGCTTAAAAGTTGGCCTATTTACCTCGCCCTTTATCATGCGGTTTAACGAACGGATGCAGATTAATGGCGAGCCAATTCCGGATACTGATTTAACGCGTATCATGCAGCTAATTGAACCTATTTTGGACAAGATGGACGCAACATTGGTAGAAGGTGGTCCAACTGAATTTGAAACGTTGACTGCGCTGATGTTCGTTTATTTTGCGGAACAATCCGTGGACGTGGCGATTTTGGAAGTGGGCATTGGTGGAACGTGGGACACGACCAATGTGATTGAAGACAAGTTAGTTTCGGTTATCACGACGATTGGCTATGATCATCAGCACGTGTTGGGTGACACGCTGGCTGAGATTGCAGAGGCAAAAGCTGGAATTATCATTCCGGAGCGACCAACTGTGATTGGAAAATTGCCAACAGAGGCGCGAGAGGTGATTGCTAAAAAAGCTGGTGATCTAGTAGAACTTGGTAATGATTTTGTTGTCAAAAATGTCGTTATTGATCCTAAATGGGGTTTGCGTTTCGATTTTAATAATGATGATGTGACTTTTACAGAAGTTGAACTTGATTTGATGGGCGAATTCCAAGCTGACAATGCGGCGATTGCGATTGAAGTTGCTCAAATTGTGCTGCCTAAGTTTGGTAAGAATCTAGAGATAAACACGCTTGCTACAGCTTTGAAAAAAGTTCAGTGGCCGGCTCGTTTTGAGAAGCTTGGGGATGAGCCCCTTGTAGTTATTGACGGGGCACACAATCCAGCGGGAATTTTGGCACTAACTGACACATTGAAACGCGATTTCAAGGGTAAGTACATTCATATCATGATGGGTGTGCTGGCGGACAAAAATTATCAGCTGATGATTGAAGAGCTTCTGACCGTGAAAAATGCAGAGCTGAGTGTCGTTGGTTTTAATTCACCCATGAACCGTGAAAATTTGGATCCTCACGCGATTAGAGATTTGCTTCCTGGTAAATATATTGCGACATTTGACACGTGGCAGGATGGCTTGGCCCATATTTTGCAACAGATGGATGTGAGCGATGATATGCTTGTGATTACGGGATCATTGTACTTTGTGTCAGAGGTGCGCAACACGTTGTTAGCGGGCGAAAATTAATACGATTTAAAGGACAAAAATGTGTCCTTTTTTCTTTGATTCCGGACCTTTTATATACGAGAATATTACTAAAATTACCGTTTAATGACATTGATAGTTATCAATAGCATTTATTTTGAATACCGTGTTATCCTGATTTCATTGATTGGGAAAAGTAACCAATTGATGAAAAATGTCGCTCGTCGCTGTAAGTTTAGAAAGTAGGAAATTAAAAATGAAGCTACATAACGTATTGATGAAGTCACTTGCTCTCGGAGCCGTGGTTGTCTCATTGAGCCCCCTCGCTAGTGTTGCAACGTTGGCCCATGCTGATGGAACTGTGAAGTCAACTTTGGGAGATGGGATCAAGGTTTTGACAACCAAGCCTGTTGATTGGACGGGGATTGAAGGCGGAGCAACTACAGACAGAGATGCAGCTGGACATCCAATTTATATTCATGATATCGATGAAGCCACACAAACGATTACTGTTTCATCAAATCATCTTGCTAGTTTAGATTTTGTTATTAAATCTAAAGAAGATAGTCGTGACATCTTTGCTGGGTTAGGTAACCTTGATGATGCTGCTACTAGTCTCTCGGCATCTAACAAAATTAAAAAAGTTGAAGTAAATGTTCCAGCTACCGTTTATCAAAATACACATGCACATGATGGATATGTTGATTATAACGGAAGATTTGGAGAATATGAATATCGATTTGGATTGCGAGACGTTGACTTGACTGGTAAAAATGAAGTTGTGTTGACATTCTATGCAAAGGATACTGGATTGTCTTGTGACTATACTTCAACAGTCCATATCAAGCGGACGTTCTAATTTAAATTTAGTAGCAGCTAGGATTGCTTAATGCTAATCATAGCTGTTTTTTGAAAGACACTTACAAATTACGAAAGCAGGAAATTAAAAATGAAGCTACAAAACGTATTGATGAAGTCACTTGCCCTTGGTGCAGTTGTTGTATCATTGAGCCCCCTCGCTAGTGTTGCTATACTTGTGCACGCTGACGGAATTGTTAAGTCAGAATTGGGAGATAAGGTCTTAACGACAAAAGAAGTTGACTACTTGGGCTTCCATGGTGGCAAGCAAGTTACGGATTATTCAGATGCAGGTGGTAAATCTACAATTACAATTAATTCAAATCATCTTGATGGAATTAAATATGAGATTGCAACCGAAGAGAACGGACGCGATATTTTTACTGGATTCACTAAAATGGAAAGGAGTCCATTTTCACCTATGAATGCGCCAGTTGTTGCTAAAATTCACCAAGCTGAATTAAACGTTCCTGGCAAAATTGTTTGTAATGATGGTAACGTTGATGATGGACATCCAGAAGTCGTTATGGTTAACCCTAGTTATAACGGGAAAACAGTGTACGAAATAAATTTACGTGATGTTGATGTAACGGGAAAGAACGAAATTGTAACAACTTTCTACGCTAAGGACACAGGATTATCAGCTGATTATACTGCAACTTTCCATATTAAGCGGACGTTCTAATTTAAATGCGTTGAGCTAGTTATACAACTTCTTGGTCATTTTTCACTTGCTTGGTGGCTTTTTCAATAAAGATAGTAAGTGGCGACACGGTCCCATTCGACATGAATCGTGCAGGGCCATCCGAACGTAAAGAATCTATAGCGAAGCTGATCAAGCAACTGATAATTATGACACAACTAGCACAATGCGTTAATTTATATAAATTGTCAGGATTGGACTTGTGCTGATCCTGATTTTTTAAATTCATCTGATTGCAGACAGTCCGAATTAGCGGATGAAAATTCATATACCCCCCATTTTTCTTCACATTGGTTGCTTTAAGAATATAAAAAGAGTTTTATAATATAAGTTTGTGATTTTAAGCGTTTACAATAGCTATACAATAATTTTAGTGCTATATTTAGGACAATCGATAAGACACCAAGCAAGATACTGAATTGCAATATTGCTTTTCTTTTATTGTATGGTTTGACACGACTGAAACTGAATAACTTATTAGTTTTCCAGCCCGTTTTCCAGTTCTATAAAATTCAATTAATGAAACGCAAAGTTGCTTTTCTATACGTTGAAATGAGTTACAGATTTGAACCTAAGAATTAAAACTCTTACTTCATCTGTTTACTTAGTTGCTATAGACATAAGAAATGAGGAGATTGAGATGAAGACATATAATATGGTATTGAAGTCAGTTGCTATGGGTACTGGACATGTTCCTTGGGACCTCGAGTACCCAGTCGATTACAGCGGTTGTGGCAATTTTAGCTACGACGATAATCTAGTGACTGACCTTAGTCACGCGCTGAATGTGTTAACAATTGTTGCACATCCGGCTACGGGGTTTGATCCACTGGACCTCGAATATCCTAGCGATTACATCGGGTGTGGTAATCATGGCTATGATGCTAACGTGGTGACTTTCCAAGATGATATTCAGAAGTTACATCCATTTAATTTTGATTCTGAATTCCAATTGGCAAGTTAATTGAATGTGTCCGACCTTAGCGCCTGCTGATGTTGGGCATTTTTATTTGCAAGCGATTTGTTAGGTAAAAAGTAAGTTAAATGGTATGATAGATACGTTAGAAAACAGGGTGTTCCAAATCGGGACGTTCAAATGAGTTGTCGCAAATACCATTTGAGGAGATATTAATTAAGATGGCAAAATTTAAAGCACCGGTTGTAAAAAACCAAGAGTTCGAGGCCGAAGTGGTCGACTTGACGTACCAAGGAATGGGCGTTGTGAAGTTTGAAGACTTTCCAATTTTCGTAGTTGATGCAATTCCTGGTGAGATTATTCGTGTAGGAATTACCAAAGTTCAGACTAACTTTGCGTTTGGTCGTGTGATTAAGCGTTTGAAGGAATCTGACGAGCGTAATCACGATGTTGACCAAGCTGCGTTGACGACAGGGATCGCACCTTTGGCAAATTTGACGTATGAGGCACAATTACGCTTCAAGCAAAATCAAATTCAACAATTGTTTAAGAAGGTCCACGTTGATGCAGTTGTGAATGACACGATTGGGATGGAAAATCCAGTTGGTTACCGGAACAAAGCGCAGGTGCCTGTTCGTGTGGTTCGTGGCGAATTGACAACAGGGTTCTATCGCCGGAATTCACACATTTTGGTTCCGATTGAGGATTATTATATTCAAGATCCTGAAATTGATAAGGCCATTATCGTCGTGCGTGATTTGTTGCGCAAGTATCAATTAGATGCCTATGATGAGCAAACGCATACTGGTGATATTCGCACGGTGATGGTTCGTCGTGGTTACTACAGCCATGAGATGATGGTTGTGATTGTGACTCGTCGCAACAAGTTGCCAGTTGCCGAAGCGATTGTTGCTGGAATTAAGGCTGCTTTGCCAGAAGTTAAGTCAATTATTCAAAACGTTAATACTGAAAAGACGAATGTTATTTTAGGTAAGACCAACAAGACTCTTTGGGGTGCCGATTACATTACCGATACTTTGTGGGGCAAGACGTTTGAGATTGGTCCAATGTCGTTCTACCAAGTGAACCCACAAACGACTGAGCCATTGTACAGCATGGCGGTTGAAAAGGCTGGCTTGACTGGTACAGAAACGGTTATTGACGCATATTCTGGAATTGGAACGATTTCATTGTCAGTGGCGGATAAAGTTAAGAGCGTGATTGGGGTCGAAATTGTCCCGGGCGCAGTTGCAGATGCCAAGCGCAATGCCAAGATTAACGGAATTAGCAATGTTGAGTTTGAACTTGGTAAGGCTGAAGAGAAGATGGTTGAATGGCAAGAAGCTGATGTGAAACCAGATGTAATTTTCGTTGATCCTCCTCGCAAGGGGTTGACGCCAGAATTGATTGATGCAGCAACGGCGATGGGACCTGAAAAGATTGTTTATATTTCATGTAACCCAGCTACTTTGGCGCGTGATGCGGTGCAGTTGATTGAAGATGGTTATCACATTGATGGGCCAGTTCAACCAATTGACCAGTTCCCACAAACAACGCACATCGAATCAGTGACGGTGTTTGTAAAGGATTAGTTTTAAAATGGCGCTTACGGGCGCCTTTTTTTGGCACGTTCAAAACCGGTGTGCCATGCTCTGATAAACGCCTTCTACACCTTTGAACTAAACGATTCTAAGCAACTTAATTAACGTCACGTTTCACGCAACGTCATTAACTCACTTAGCTCGTCTGTTCAATTTTTCACTTCGTTCAAAACCGGTGTGTCATGCTCTGATAAATGTTATAATGACAGTACTAAACGATGCTGCTAAACGGAGGATGTTCATGATGTTGAAGTTGGGAATTATCGGTACAAATTGGATTACCAAAATGTTTGTCGAAGCTGCTAAAAAAACTGCCAAATATGAGTTAGTTGCTGTGTATTCACGGCGCGCAGAAACAGGCCAAAAGTTTGCGGAAGATTTTACAGATGTAGTCCAAATTTTTACTGATATTGATGCATTTCTAAAGAGCGGGATTGACGTGGTTTACATTGCTTCGCCGAATAGTTTGCATTTTGCTCAGGCGAAAGCGGCGATTGAAGCGGATGTAAATGTGATTGTTGAAAAATCTGCGTTTGATAATATCAAGCAGTATGAAGAAATTCATTCACTCATGCGCCAACATCCAAAAGTACGTCTGTTCGAAGCAGCGCGTCATGTTCAGCAAGATAATTTCAAACTTCTTGCACAACAAGTTGCCAAGATGGAACATATTTCAGGTGCTACTTTGATTTATGAGAAATATTCTTCACGGTTTGATGCGTATCTAGCAGGCGAGGAGCCAAACGTCCTGTCGAAGCAATTTGCGGCGGGTGCATTAACTGACCTGGGTGTTTATCCAATTTACGCAGCAGTTAAATTATTTGGCTTGCCACAAGAGCAACATTATTTTGCAACTTTGCTAAATAACGGTGCTGACGGGCGTGGGACGGTGATCCTTCGTTATCCTAAATTTGATGTGACGATTATCTTTGGAAAAGGGTCGAATTCTTATGAACACTCAGAAATTTTGGGGTATCGCGACACAATTTTGATTGATAGTATCGCAGAGTTGACGGACATTAAGTATGATGACGGGCAAGGAAACGTGACGGTGATTAGTCAACCAGTGCTTGATAATCCAATGATTCCTGAAGCGGATTTGTTTGCAAAGATTATGCTCGATCCTCTTGAAAATGATAGCATTTATCATGATTTGGAAATTTTGAGTCAACGGGTCAATATTGTACTGACAGAGCTTCGTAAATCAGCTGGAATTGAATTTGCGACAGATTAGGGAGAAATAATGGACTTAAAATTTGAAGAACGCTTGGCACAAGTCGGATTTACTGAACTGACGCCAATCCAAACTGCTGTTGAGGCTTCCTTAGCCAATGGTGAATCAATTGACGCGCTGGCCCCAACTGGAACTGGAAAGACGCTTGCTTTCACGTGGCCAATTTTGCCGCTGTTACAACCTGGCGATGGTGAACAGCTGCTCGTGCTTGCTCCTTCGCAGGAATTGGCAATGCAAACTACGCGTGTGATGCGTGAATGGTCAAATGACTTAGGACTTAAAGTGCTTGCTATTACTGGTGGCGCCAACGTTAAGCGCCAACTTGATAGCTTGAAGAAGCATCCGGAAATTTTGATTGGGACACCGGGACGAGTGGCTGAGTTGGTTGCAAATGGTAAGTTGAAGTTGCAACGCTTGCGGACACTTATCTTGGATGAAGCCGATGTTTTGTTGCGCGAAGAAACTGCTGAACAAATCGCTAATATTTGGGAAACATTTGGTGACGCAAGTATTCAGGTGGCCTTATTTGGTGCGACAGAAATCAACGAAGCAATTCCAGCTAAACTGTTTAACCGTGAATTAAAGCGGATCGATAAGCGTGATGTGGTCATTCCAACGTCAATCGTGCACGAATTTCTGCCAACTGCAAATGATCAAAAGAATAAGAGGCTCCGGCAATTAGCTAGCCGTAAAAATTTCCAGGCAATGGTGTTCTTTAATACTACTAAAGCTTTGAAGACCACGGCGAGTTTCTTAGCCCATGAACACGTGGCGATGGCGACATTGGTGCGCGGGGATTCAAGTACAACTCGTGCCACGGCTTTGGATAATTTCCGTAAAGGGAAAGCCAAGTTTTTGTTGACGACTGATGTTGCGGCTCGTGGGTTGGATATTCAAGATTTGCCAGCTGTGATTAATTTTGATTTGCCGCGTGATGGTGAAACGTATACGCATCGTTCTGGCCGGACTGGTCGAATGGGCAAGAAGGGCCTAGTGCTAACATTTGGGAATGATCATGATTTGCGTGATTTAAAGCGTTTGGTTCAAGTTGAAGTTGGAACGGCTGATGCGCAAGAATTGTTGGGTGGTAATCGAGAAGAACGTCCGCAGTTTGAGAAGCGCAGTGGGCGGTCAGGACAAAGCCAAAACCAAAGTCGTCCAACCGCTAAGAAGATTCAGCCTCGCGTTGAAAAGCAAGCTTCTGGTGCTACTGAAAAAGTGCAGGTGAAAGTGACTCGTGCTCCAAAGGCCGAAGATGTTCCGGGGGCTCCCTCACGTGCGGATCGGATGGCGAAAATTAAGAAAGCCAAGCGTCGTAATCCTAAAGATAAGGGGAAGCCAAAGCATAAGGCTAAACCAGAATAAATACTAATGTTTACTAGTTGTACGATAGTTAATTAGAACCGCTATGCTACTCAAGTAGATTACAAAAACATTGGACATTTTATTTAAGCGTGGTGACTTGAGATGATGATAGTAGGTGATCAAGCGAGGTAGCGGCACCAATTCGACTCATTTTGTAAAAATGTGTAGTCGAATGGGACCGTGTCGCCACTTACTATCATGATCGAAAAGACAACACGCAAGTGAAAAATGACCAATGTGTATCTAGTTAATAGTAATCTTTGGCTTAATTGCGCGATAATTCAGAAATTAAATAATTAACCGTCCTTTTCGAAATTGATTCGAATTAAGGCGGTTTTTTAGTGCCAATTCGTGTTAAAATTATGCAATAAGAATGCATAATAAAGTTGGCAGGGTTTTGGTATTTTAGGAGGATTCATGGCAGAAATTATTGACGGTAAAGCAATCGCAAAACAAGTGCGAGCAAATGTAGCAAAACAAGTTGAAATTTTAAAGACGCAAAATATTATTCCTGGACTGACGGTGATTATCGTGGGCGAGGATCCAGCGAGCCAAATTTATGTTCGTAACAAGGAACGAGCTGCTGAAAAAGCCGGGATTAATGGGCAGACCGTACGAATGCCAGCCGAAACAACCGAAGAAGAATTACTGGCAGTCATTGCCAAATTAAATGAAGATACAACTGTGGACGCAATTTTGGTGCAAAGTCCAGTTCCAGCGCATATTAACGAACAAAAGTTGCAAGAAGCAATCGTGCCAGAAAAGGATGTCGATGGCTTTAACCCAGTCAACATTGGTAAGTTGATGGCAAACCGTCACTCTTATTATCCAGTTGCAAATACGCCAAAAGGGATTATGACGTTGTTGGCGCAAACGGGGATTGAAATTAAAGGTAAATTTGCCGTTGTGATTGGTCGCTCAATTTTAGTAGGCCGTCCAATGTTTTCACTTCTTGAGGCAGCCAATGCGAGCGTGACCCTATTGCATCGTCATACGCCAGAAAATTTGCGTAAGATACTCTTGAAGCAGGCAGACTTGGTTGTGGTAGCGGCAGGTGTTCCTGGCTTAATTACCGGCGCAGATTTGAAAGAGGGAGCCACAGTGATTGATGTTGGAATTAATCGCTTAGAAGATGGTTCGTTGGTTGGCGATGTTGATTTTGAATCCGCAGAAGCAGTTGCCGGTGCGATTACTCCTGTGCCAGGTGGAGTTGGGCCAATGACGATCGCGACTTTGTTACAGACGACTGTTGAATTAGCCGCAAAACATCATGATGTGGAGTTAGCAGACGCATGGCAGATTATTTAACAGTTACCGCATTAACTAAATATCTTAAGCATAAATTCACGGCAGATCCTTATTTGCAAAAAGTGTATCTAACGGGAGAAGTTTCAAATTTTCGGCGCCGTCCAAGGCATCAATATTTTTCATTAAAAGATGATGGTGCAGTTATTAACGTGACGATGTTCCAAGGTGTTTTCAATAAATTACCATTTGAACTTGAAGATGGAATGAAGGTCAATTTAGTTGGACATCTTGATTTATATGAGCCAGCGGGAAATTATTCGATCCTGGTTGAAAAAATGGAACCAGATGGCATTGGAGCTTTGGCCTTACAATATGAGCAATTAAAGAACAAGTTGCATGCTGAAGGGCTGTTTGACCAACTGCAACGCCCGCTTCCACGTTTTCCAAAAAAAATCGCCGTGATTACTTCGCCGAGTGGAGCCGTGATTCGCGATATTATGACGACTGTGAAGCGCCGGTATCCAATTGTTCAAGTTTATCTTTACCCAGCAGTGGTCCAAGGAACAAGTGCTGTGCCAAGTCTGATGAAACAATTAGAGCTAGTTGCGCAAAGTGACTATGATGTTTTGATTATTGGACGTGGTGGCGGTTCGATTGAGGATCTATGGGCCTTCAATGACGAAAGTTTGGCTAGGCAACTCGTTCAAATGCCAATGCCTGTGATTAGCTCGGTGGGGCACGAGACTGATACGACGATTGCGGATTTTGTGGCTGATCAACGTGCTGCTACACCAACTGCAGCGGCCGAACTTGCGACACCGATTCCGATCGTGGATTTATGGAACGGCATTGCTGATTTACAGGGGCGCATGACCAACGTGATGGCTCGGCAATTGCAAATGTTGCGCGAACGTTTGGCCCGCGTACAATCAAGTGTTGTTTTAACGGAGCCAACGCGTCTTCACGAGGGTGTAAGTCAACGGCTTGATCTTGCCAACCAACATTTAATCACGAGCTTACAACGGCAATTAGACAGCAATCAGCATCGATATGCACTTGCTAAACAGCGATTATATCCAGCTATGCAAAATCATTTGGAGCGAAATCAACAGCGCTTTGGTCGGGATGTGAACGCATTGAACCTGGTCAGTCCGTTGGCAGTATTGGCACGCGGGTACAGTGTTGTTTCAAATGCACAAAAAATTGTGAGCGCCACGGCTGATGTAGCAATTGATGATAAAGTTGTATTGCGCGTGTCAGATGGCGAGATAAGTGCAGTGATTACCGACATTCGAAAACAGAAATGAGAAAAATGATGAGCGAAAAAACATTTGAAGAAAATTTAACAGACTTAGAACAAATTGTTGCACGCCTTGAAAAAGGTGAAGTGCCTTTGGAAGAGGCGATTGAAGAGTTTGAAAAGGGAACCAAGTTGTCTAAAGAACTCCAAGCAACTCTGCAAAAGGCCGAACAAAGTCTAACTAAGATTGTCAATGAAGATGGAACCGTGACTGATTTTAAAACCGAGGATTAACCGTGGAATTTACTGAATTTACAACTAAATATTACCCGGTTCTTGAACAATTTTTGCAAGACGAACTCGAGAATGTTAGCACTGAAAAACAGCTGCAAGAGGCGATGCAATATTCTGTTATGGCTGGTGGAAAACGTTTGCGACCACTTTTGACGCTAGTTGTTGCGCAGACTTTTGGTGTTGATCCGCAAACTGTTTTTAAAACCGCGAGCGCTATCGAATTGATTCACACGTATAGCTTGATTCATGACGATTTGCCAGCGATGGACGATGACGAAATGCGCCGGGGTAAGCCAACTACGCACAAAGTTTTTGGCGAAGATTTAGCTATCTTGGCTGGAGATGCCCTGCAACCTTTGGCGTTCGAATGGGTCGTAGCTGACGATATTCAGCCCACGCAAAAAGTAGCATTGGTTCAGGCCTTAGCAAAAGCTGCCGGAGCCAATGGGATGGTGGCTGGTCAAGTTGCTGACATGCATGCAACGGCCGGTGAAACGTTGACTGTGGCTGAATTAAAGAATGTGCATTTACGCAAAACTGGCGCACTTTTGGCATATGCAATGGTCGCAGGTGGAATCTTAGCAGGAGTTTCATCTCAAGCTCAGACTATCTTGCACGAATTTGGTGTTACCTTTGGCTTGGCTTTTCAAATCAAAGATGACTTAGTAGATTTAGCGCAAGATGATGGCGAGGATAAACAGTCTTACCCGTATTTGCTGGGGGTGAATGGTGCGCGTGCTGAATTAAAAGAACAGGTTGAACTCGCACGCCATTTGTTAGCAGATTTTGCGAATGAAACGCAGACTGACATGACGTTGTTAGCGTCGAGTTTGAATTATTTTGACGATATGGTGGATTAACTAATGGCAGGAATTGAAAAAGAACGGGTCGATATTTTGGCAGTTCAGCAAGGTTTGTTTACTTCACGCGAACAAGCTAAGCGGGCGATCATGGCTGGTGAAATTTTAGGCGAAAATGAACAGCGGATGGACAAGCCGGGCGAAAAAATTCCGGTGACGATTGAGTTGCATCTGAAAGGTGCGCCGATGCCTTATGTTTCGCGGGGTGGGTTTAAGCTCGAGAAAATGCTCAATGTCTTTGATATTAATGTCCAAGATCAAACGGTGCTAGATATTGGTTCTTCGACAGGCGGATTTACAGATGTCGCTTTGCAAAATGGCGCTAAGTTAGTATACGCTTTGGATGTTGGAACGAATCAGCTCGCCTGGAAACTCCGGTCTGATGAGCGTGTGGTCGTTATGGAAAACACGAATTTCCGTTACGCAGAGCCAACCGATTTCTTGCAGGGGCAACCACAAGTGGCGACGATTGATGTTTCGTTTATTTCGCTCCATTTAATTTTGGCGCCATTAGCAAAGATCTTAGCTGCAAATGGTTCAGTGGCAACGTTGATTAAGCCACAGTTTGAAGCAGGACGTGAAGCGGTTGGTAAACATGGGATTGTCAAAGATGCACAAACTCATTTAGCGGTTATTGATAAGGTGGCCCAATACGCCAAAGATGCAGGATTTAGTATTGTAGGATTAGATTATTCGCCAATTAAAGGTGGATCAGGAAATATTGAATTCATCGCACATCTTAAACTAGATGGTGGTGAGCAAACGATTGATGAAGCTGCACGGCAAGCAGTAGTTGACGCAGCACATAGTCAGTTAAATGCACGAAGGGAGGCCGATCATGGGTAGAAATAGGATAGCGCGACAGGCTGAAATTAAGCAATTGATTAACGAGTTTCAGGTGCAAACGCAAGAAGAGTTAGTAGAGCTGTTGAATACACGTGGCTGGGAAGTGACTCAGGCAACTGTTTCACGCGATATTGCCAGCATGCAGTTAGTAAAAGTTCCGCGCGGTGATGGCGGATTTGCATATGGGTTGATGAATGGCGCAGATTATTTATCACAAATCAGCACAATCTTGGCGGAGTCGAGTACCAGTTTGCGCGCCCAAGATAATATGGTCATGCTACGTGTGATTCCAGGAACAGGGCCTGCGATTAAGACGGCCATTGAAGAAGTGAATTTTCCTGAAGTCTTTGGAATTATTGGCGATGACGCAGGGGTTTTGATGATTACCAATGAAAAAATGACTGGCGCAGAATTTGTGAAGAAGCTAAAGCAATTAAAGTAAGGTGAGGAGGGTTTATGTTACAAGAACTTTCAATTAAAGATTTTGCGATTATTCCAGCCTTAGAGCTGAGTTTCGAGCCGGAAATGACGGTTTTGACTGGTGAAACAGGAGCTGGAAAGTCGATTATTATTGACGCTGTTGGTCTGTTGACGGGTGGCCGTAGTTCGCTTGATTTCATTCGCGAGGGTACTGACAAAGCAGTTTTGCAGGGCTTGTTTTCGTTTGCTGAAAATGATCCGGTCATTGATGCGTTAAACGAATTTGGGATTGATCTGGATGAACATCAACTGTTGATTAGTCGTGAAATTCATCGCAATGGTCGCAACGTGATTAGAGTGAATGGGACAATGGTTAATGCGACAATTTTGCGCGAAATCGGCCGAAATTTAGTTGATATTCATGGGCAAAATGAACATCAGGAGCTAATGAAGGTTGAACGCCATGAAACACTGCTAGATCAGTATGCGTACAAGGAGTTGCAACCGGTTTTTGCGAATTATTCGGAATCATATTCTCAGTTTAAGAAACTGGCAAAGATGTATCGGCAACGGCAAATGGACGAGCAAGCTTTTGCGCAACGCTTGGATATGCTGACATTTCAAGTACGTGAGTTGCAAGAGGCTAATTTGGTTGCTGGTGAAGAAGATAGCTTGAATGCGGAATACCAAGAATTGTCGAACTTTCAAGATGTGCTAGAAGCATTGTCGACTGCGCATGATGCTCTTGCTGGTGATTGGGATGGAAATGGTTTAGAAGTGGTTTCGAAGTCGGTTGATGCGATGGAAGACATTGAAGAGCTGGGTCCGCGTTATAAAGAGCTGACGGAAACGGTGCGGGGCGCTTACTATGATTTGCAAGAAGTTGCTTCAGAAATATTGTCTGTTCGTGACGGGATGGAATTTGATGCCGAACGCCTGCAGGAAGTCACGGAGCGCTTGAACTTGATTCGGACGTTAGAAAGCAAGTATGGAGCAACGGTCGCAGATATTTTGGAGTATCAAGCAAAAGTTGAAGCTGAGCTAGCTGAGATGGGCGGCGAGGGTCTGGACACCGATGCGCTCAAGGAACAAGTGATGCTGGTGCAGGATCAAACTAAAAAACTTGCAGGGCAATTGACGGGCATTCGTAAAGAGGCAGCGCTCAAGTTAGCGGACGCGATTCATGTGCAATTGCGTGATTTGTACATGGACAAAGCTGTCTTTACGGTTAATTTTCAAAATACGGAGAAGCTGCAAGAAACAGGGCAAGATGAGGTTGAGTTTTATATTCAAACCAATCCGGGTGAAGCGTCGAAACCGTTGGCTAAGATTGCATCTGGTGGTGAATTGAGCCGGATGATGTTGGCGATGAAGACCATTTTTGCTCAAGGTCAGGGTGTCACCTCGATTATCTTTGATGAAGTTGACACTGGTGTTTCTGGACGGGTGGCTCAAGCAATTGCGAATAAGATTTCGATGATTGCCAAATTCTCACAAGTCTTGACGATTACGCATTTGCCACAAGTTGCAGCAATTGCCAATCAGCATTTGTATATTGAAAAAAATGTGGTAGATGGGCGGACAATTACAACTGTGGAGCCATTGACTGGAGAAGCACGCGTTGATGAGTTAGCACGAATGCTTTCTGGTGATCAGTTAACGGATGCGGCTCGCGAAAATGCGCGTGATTTATTATCAAAAGCAAAGTAGGGAGTTTGCAATGTTGTGATTAAAATTATCAGCGAAGCGATTCTATCGTCGGATAACCAGTCCTTGCCGAACGTAAAGAATCTTTAGCACAGCTGATAACTTGAATTACAATAATGCACATTGCAACGGTAAGTTACACAACTTGTCATCATCCAGTTGAATTTATAGTGTAAAACAGGTATTATTAAAACTATTATCTAGATTTGTTAAGCAAAGGAGTGCGCGACCATGAAACGTGGTGTTTTGATTGTACTATCGGGCCCATCTGGGGTTGGTAAGGGTACTGTGCGCAAGGCATTATTTGAAGAGCCAGACATTGATTTCACATACTCGATTTCAATGACAACTCGTAATCCGCGGAGTGGAGAAGTCCATGGCGAAGATTATTTCTTTGTGAGCCGTGAAGAATTCGAAAATAATATCCAAAATGGCAATATGCTTGAGTATGCAGAATACGTTGGAAATTATTATGGAACGCCAAGAAGTTTCATTGATGCTACTCTGGCTTCCGGACACGATGTATTCTTGGAAATCGACGTTCAAGGAGCACTTCAGGTCAAGGAAAAGATGCCTGAGGGCGCGTATATTTTCTTGACGCCTCCTGACTTAGATGCTCTAAAGGAACGTTTAGTAGGTCGTGGAACTGATGCAATCGACGTAATTGAGCGGCGAGTTGGAGCAGCAACTTCGGAAATTCGCATGATGGCAAATTATGATTACGCTGTCGTCAACGATGAGGTTGAATTAGCGGTCCAACGGATTAAAGACATTGTTAAAGTTGAGCGTTTGCGTGTTAATCGGATTTTACCAGAATATATTGGAATGATTGAGGAGCTAGAAAAATGATTTTATACCCATCAGTAGATAAGTTACTTGAAAAAGTAAATTCACGTTACAAGTTGATTGCTTTAGGTGCAAAGCGGGCGCACGAATTAGAAAAGGGTGGTCTACCAACTTTAGCTAAATTTGATTCCGTTAAGCCAATTGGCCAAGCCTTTGAGGAAATCGAAGCTGGTAACGTCGTTGTTGACCCAGACGAGAAGGAATTCGACTAAATTTTAAGATTTAGAGATGGGTTTGTACCTGTCTCTTTTTTGTTAGGGCAAAGTGCGGTAAAATGATATAGAATAACATTGTGCAGGTTATGAAATATTGTACTTTGGTTGATCAGCGGAGCGATTCTGTCGTCGGATGGTAGTCCCTGCCGAATCGGGGTGAACAATCAGACTAACACCAGACCTATCAGTTAGTCTGATTGACGAATTATTTCGTCTTTCGCCCCGATTCGTGTAGGACAATCCGAACGTAAAGAATCTTTAGCGGAGCTGATCAACCAAAGTAAAACAAAACATTTTTAAGATAACGTGCTTCATAACCCGCACAATGCACTATATCGCACAATACTTATCGTTTACACAACTATTCATGAAAAGGTAAGGCAGATGAAGATTACAATCCTCGTGGCATCACATAAACAATACAATATGCCACAAGACCCAATTTATCGTGCCATTCAAGTTGGAGCGGCGGTTCAAGACCAACAAATTGAGGGATTCATTCCAGACAATACTGGAACGAATTTATCAGTTAAAAACCCGTTCTACAACGAATTAACGGCGCTTTATTGGGCAAAATATAATCTGACCGATCAAGACGTAATTGGCCTAGCTCATTACCGTCGTTTTTTGGGTCGCAAGTCAAGCCATTCCTACAAAGATTTATTGACTGATGAAGAGATTGAAATTGCCTTGCAAAAATATGATATATTGCTTCCTAAACAGCGTAATTATTTTATCGAAACGCAGGAAGAACATTATCTAAACGCGCATGATAATCGGCCTTACAATATCATGATGGACGTAATTTCAAAACAATTTCCAGAATATCTGCCAGCGTTAACAGAATTCCGCAAGTCAAGAACTGCGCATATGTTCAACATTAGCATCATGCCACAAGTCTTGTTCCAAGATTACACGGACTTCGTATTTGCTGTTTTGAGTGAAGTTGAAAAGCAAACTGATTTCGAGCAATTGGACGGGCAAGACAAGCGCGCTATGGGTTATCTTGGTGAGCGGTTGATGGACGTGTGGGTTCGAACGCGTCAATTAAAAATTGCAGAATATCCGTTAGTTACAACCGAGAAGACCAATTGGCTTGAAAAAGGTTGGTATTTCTTGTTGCGCCACTTTGGACATCAGCAAAATACAAAGACGCATTTTTAGGAAAAGTTGATGCGTAAATTCATAAATGACAATTTTAAAAGGTGCATTTGGTTTCATATCCGGCACTAGAATTGAGGAAACAAAATGACAACTAGTGCGGTCATCGTGACATATAATCGTTTGGAAATGCTCAAAGAAGTCATCGCAGCACTGCAAGCTTCCCAGACTCCGGTTGACCATCTCATCGTGGTAGATAACCATTCAAATGAAGATACCGTTACCTATTTAACGAGTTTAGGAAATCAGATCGAATATGTTCGGTTAAGCGAAAACCTTGGTGGAGCTGGTGGCTTTAACCGTGGTGTTCGTTATTTTATGGAGAAGACAAACGACGATTACGTTTGGCTGATGGATGATGATACTGTTCCACATCAAACTACTCTGACGGAGCTAACAAATTTTGCACAAACGCAACCTGACTTTGGTTTTCTTGCGTCTGATGTGCGTTGGACGGACGGTCACCGCGCAAAGATGAATAATCCTGCGCCAAAAAATCGCATGCAAAAGATTCCAGAAGATGCCACAGAGCCAGAAGAACTGATGAATGCTACGTTTGTGAGTTTGCTAATGCGACGAGAAATTGTGGCTCAGATTGGGCTCCCAATTACTGAGTTTTTCATTTGGGGTGACGACATCGAATACACTGAACGAGCAGCACGTTTGGCACCGGGGTACTTTATTCCAGCTGCCAAGGTAACGCACAAAATGGCGACAAATGTTGGTTCTAGCATTATGACGGACTCACTTGATCGCTTGCCTCGCTATTTTTATTCATATCGCAATAAAGTTTACTATGGTGCAAAACGAAACCTAAAGGGACATGTTAAGTCAAATGTCCGAATTGCGTTGGAAGCTGTGAAGTTAATGTTGCAACCTGGAATTACAGACCGAAAAAAGCGAGTGAATGTTTTGTTCAGTGGAGTTAAAGCTGGGTGGACGTTTAAGCCTGTGATTGAATTTGCTAATAAATAATTGAAATATGGTAAACTGGTAAGAGAAATTTCTGCAAAAGATTAGGAGAAAAATAATGGCTTTAAATGATAAGAACTACGACTATCTGATTGTTGGTGCGGGGCCTTATGGTTCAATTTTTGCTTATGAAGCAGCCAAGCGTGGGAAGCGTTCTTTGATTATTGAAAAGCGGGCGCACATTGCTGGAAACATGTACACGCATACTGATCACGGAATTACTGTGCATGATTTTGGGGCGCACATTTTTCACACTGATAACAAAGAGGTTTGGGATTACATTCGCCAATTTGCTGAGTTCAACGGGTATCAAAACCAAGTTGTGGCAAATTACAAGGGAACGCTTTATAACTTGCCATTTAACATGAACACGTTTTATGAAATGTGGGGAACCAAGACGCCGGCTGAAGCGCAAGCCAAGATTGACGAGCAAAAAGCTGATGCAGTTGCAGCGATGAACGGGCATGCTCCTCGTAATTTGGAAGAGCAAGCCATTTCGTTGATTGGAACTGAAATTTATGAAAAGTTGATCAAGGGATATACTGAAAAGCAATGGGGACGAAAGGCTACTGAATTGCCAGCGTTCATCATCAAGCGTTTGCCAGTGCGTTTCATTTATGACAACAATTACTTTAATCATCGTTACCAAGGTATTCCGGTTGGTGGTTACACGCAAATCTTTGAGAACATGATTATGCACAACGATTTGATTGACGTACGTGTCAACGAAGATTTCTTTGCGCATAAGGACGAATATTTGGCTGAATTCCCCCGCATCGTTTATACGGGAATGATCGACCAATTCTTTGACTATAAGTTTGGTGAGCTAGAATATCGTTCATTGCGTTTTGAGCACGAATTGATTGAATCAGAGAACTATCAAGGTAATTCTGTGATTAATTACACGGACGCTGAGACGCCATATACGCGTGTGATGGAATGGAAGCACTTTGATGGATTGGCAGACGATGGTGTGACGATTATCACTAAGGAATATCCTCAAACTTGGGATCGTTCAAAGGAAGCTTATTATCCTGTCAATGATGATAAGAATACACAAATCTATAAAGAGTACGCTAAGGAGGCCCGTCACAACCATCCAGAAATTTTGTTTGGCGGACGTTTGGGTCAATATCGCTACTTTGATATGGATCAAGTGTTTAATGCAGCTTTGAATGATGTGCGGCATGAGTTTGATATTCCGGCTGAGTTTAATTTTGCACATGATGAAGAAAAATAATTAGCAAAAAGGTCAGCTTCGGTTGATCTTTTTTAAAATTCATCTAATCATTGTTAGCTTGGTAATTGTAAGCGAATATTCTCACTTTCAAAGATGCAATTATTCATAAAAAATCCGATTTTCCGGGCTATTTTGAGCATATTTTTTGATTTTTTGCTCAAAAGCGTTTATATTAGAGATACTATTATTACTGAAGTTTCATACAATAGTGGTAATATATTCAAATATGTTATAAGTAGTTGGGGTGCAATTCGAAATGCTTGAAATTTATGCTTTTATTAATACTTTTTCCTACGCTAGTCTTGATTTAGAGATGGGCTTAGTAGGTTTGCAGTCCGAACTTATGATTCCATTGCATTTAAATTTAATTCCTTTAACAAACTTTCAATGGTTTAAGGGTGCAAAGAAAGATCAGTTAGTTAGTGAGATGAGCACAGATCAAGCTTGCCTAACTAGTTATCAAATGACGTTAGATATTAAGGCTGCGCAATTCCAAGGAAAAAGAATTGCTCGGAATTTTATGTTAGCCTTACAAAAATTAGTTGAAAAAAATCAAAGTTATAACGATGAACTTGTCAACGAAGCATTAGCATTAACAAACGTTGATATTGCTGAATTTAAAAAAGATCGAGATTCAGAGTTAGCCAAACATTCAATTCAAATGGACCAACGTATTGCTCACGAAATGGGCGTCGTGGAAGCAAACTCGATTATTGTTTTTAATACTCAAAACGATGAAGCAGCCCTGGTCTATGATGATGTTAATATGCAGCAAATGGAAAAGATTTTGTTGGATAATCCACAGTTACGAGCTCGGATGAGGATGAACTAAATAGAGTGTTGTGTATCAATGTACCTTGATTTATCAGCTTCGCTATAGATTCTTTACCTTTCGGATTTGCCCTGCACGATTCATGGCGAATGGCAAAATAATTTGCCAATTTCACGGCGCTAAAGCACGCGTGAAAAATTTCGCCTAGATTCGGCAAGGGCTAGCCATCCGACGACAGAATCGCTTCGCTGATCAGCACAAGCACATGGTCATTTCATTCAAAGCGTGGTTGATTGAGATGATGATAGTAGGTGATCAAGCGAGGTAGCGGCACCAATTCGACTAAATTTCGGTTCGCCGAAATTAAAAGTCGAATGGGACCGTGTCGCCACTTACTATCCTTATCGAAAAGCCAGCACGCAAGTGAAAAATGACTAAGAGCTTTCACAATTAGCACTAAGCGTTAAATAATTTTAGAGGTTGAGATTGGGCCATGTGCCTTGTTTCAGCCTCATTTTACGAAACGGCTAGACTTATATGGTAAAATTGAGTTATGAGCGTATAGGGTTAGTCAGTAAAGTTTAATGCCCATGTCAGAATCGCTATGCTGATAAACCAAACGGCCAAGACATTTAAAAAATACGCAACATTCAACTATAAATCAACTTTAAAAAGGACGTTCAAATGCAATTAACTGGAAACGAATTTATTGAAGCATTAAAAGCAGAAAACATTGAACACAAAACATGGACAGCAGAGGACCAAGCGACCATTGCATTGGATCCGTTGTTTGATTTCATTGCGCAAAAAGTAACACAGGGCGAGCTAGCGGGTGGCGAAATTCTGGTCAGTGGCGATGAACCAATTCATCTGAGTTTAGAAACGAGTCTGATTAACTTGCCCTTACGCTACGTGAACCAAATTAGCAAAATTGTTGTAGATGATCCTGAAACAGAAGTGAACTTGTATATGTTCGTTGAGCATCCGCATGTGACTCGTTCAGGAATGCGCATCGAACTAGCGGCATCGGTTCAAACGTATTTGGATGATCCGGATTCAGTGATGGCGAAGGTTGCAGCATTTTATGATCAAGAGTTGGCAACGATTAATAATTATGAAGAACCAGTCACTGATGAAACTGAGGATGACAAGGGTGCGTCTTAAACTTACAAAGCACATGAACGAAACTGATCTATGAGGAAACCCGTATGACCAAGAAGCCAAGAAAGCCGATGTCACGTTATACTCGTTTGGGAATTGTCCTGACGATTTTTTGTATTATCATTTTGATTGCGCCTAATTTGATTCGGTATGTAATGAATATGCAAGCAGCGCGAAACGAAATTCGGCAAGAAAAGAAGTATATCGCCACAGCAGCTGCAGAAGTGCATACTCCTGAACAGCATTTGCCAGTAATGGAACATTGGGATTTGAGCACGCAAGGTAAAATGAAGTTGGTCTTTTCAAATAAGGTGCTTGAAGATAAGGATGCTGATTTGTATTCATGGATCAAGAGCGCTGCAAAGATTTGGAACGATGCTTTGGGTGAAGAAGTCATTGAAGTCACGGACCAAGTTTTTAATCAGTCGACCAATACCGACTTGAACGTTTGGCCTGCTGATGTTGATTTCCAAATCATGGTTGGGGTTAAATCATATTCTAATGATGAAATTTTGGCCTCGACAACCATTGGTGGAAACATGATGTGGGTCTCGACGCACGCGCTGGATGTCTGGCGTTCTGATAAAATAGAGCCTGAAGATTATAAGTCTGGTGCGGTCATTGGCCCATTAGGAATTAAAAAGATTAAGCAGATTCACGCTCAAGAAGCTGTTCATACTCTGACCCACGAATTCGGCCACGCATTTGGATTGAAGCACCAAGGAACTGCCAGCGATTTAATGTCGCCGATGGTTGGGATTAATGACGCAAATAAGCCTTCTAAGATTGAAATTGATTCAGTTGAAGCGGTCAGGTATATCGCAATGAACCCTAATGTTTTAAATTACATGACTTTTGTAAATGCGTTTGATACAGAATATCGTCAATATTCAGGTGGCGTAAATGTCCCTGCGAACTATGTTGTGATTAATGACGAAATTACAAATTAAAAATATATGAACTGATTTTATTTGGAGGCAACATGAAAAAAACAAATCTACGCCTAATTGGTGCAATAGTAATTGGGGCCATTGGGTTCTTTTTATTGATGCGCTACATTGCAATTCCAACGGGAGTACACAACACGCAAATTAATTTTGCAGAAGGTTGGTTGTCATTGGTGACTGCTATCTTCGGACCAATTGTTGGGCTGATTGTCGCTTTAGTCGGTCATACGCTCAATGATTTTTCTAGATATGATAGTGCGTGGTGGTCATGGGTGATTGCGGATGGTTTGTTTGGGTTGCTATTGGGATTGGCAACGCAACGCTTACATCTGGCAAATGGAACTTTAACTGTTAAAAAGATTATCGCTTTTAATATCTGGCAATTGATTGCCAACGTAATTGCATGGCTAATCATTGCACCATTGGGCGACATCTTGATTTATGGTGAGCCAGCAAAGAAAGTGTTTATCCAAGGAGCTACTGCGACGGGTGTGAACTTTGCCACGGTGGCAGTCTTTGGCACGCTTTTATTAGTTGGCTATAACAAAATATTTAAGTTAAAGAATTAACAGAGGGGAGCTTCAAATGGCTGAAATCATTGAATTATCAGAAACCCTTTCCAATCAAATTGCTGCGGGTGAAGTGATCGAACGACCAGCGTCAGTTGTCAAAGAGTTGGTTGAAAATGCGATTGATGCAAATGCGCGAAAGATTGATATTTTAGTTGAAGAAGCCGGAGTTAAGTCAATTCGGATTATTGATGATGGCGATGGAATTGAAGCAGCTCAAGTTCAGCGGGCTTTTTTGCGGCATGCAACGTCAAAAATTACTAGTCGCCTTGATTTATTCAAGATTCATTCGCTCGGGTTCCGTGGTGAAGCGTTGCCTTCGATTGCCTCTGTCGCAGATGTAACACTGATTTCGGCGGTCGATGGTGCTAGTGAAGGCGCACAAATTGAGATTCGCGGTGGCAAGATCATTGATGAACGGGGAGCCAGTGCGCGTAAAGGAACTGACATCACAGTTACTGATTTGTTTTACAATACTCCGGCCCGGCTCAAGTATCTTAAGTCACAATCAACTGAGATGGCCCAAATTGTGGATATTATCAATCGTTTGGCGTTTAGCTATCCGCATATTTCGTTTCGTCTGACGCACAATGACAATGAAACGATGCGCACCACCGGGAATGGTAACTTGCAGCAAGTCATTAGTTCCGTGTATGGGGTGCAAGTCGCGCGTGATATGAAGGCTATTACAGTTGAAGATAATGACTTTACGATCAACGGCTTTGTGTCATTGCCTGAATTAACACGTTCAAACCGGTCATATATTACGATGCTTGTGAATGGGCGTTATATCAAAAATTATAGTTTGGCCAAGGCGCTTGTGAAGGGTTATGGAACTCGTCTGATGGTCGGGCGTTTTCCAATGGCTGTGATTCAGATCAACATGGATCCTAATCTTGTGGACGTCAATGTTCATCCGCAAAAGTATGAAGTTCGGCTCAGTAAAGAAAAGCAGTTGATGGAGCTCCTAGAAAATGCGGTGCGTCAAACTTTTGAGCAAACTAATTTGATTCCAGATGCTTATCAAAATTATCTAGGTAAAAACAACGATGATGATTTTGTGGCTGAGCTCAATGATGCTTCGGCGCATTTTAAGATTGAGCATGGCGAGCTAGGACAGTCATTTCAGGCGCAAGTAATCGAGCCTGTGATTGTGCAAAAGAGTACAGACTTGCAGGAAGCAGATGCTCAGACATTTGCACAAAAATATAATCGGCATGAAAATTTGAATCCTTTTGGTGATGAAGAGCAAGCAGTCATGCCGGGAGCTCAAACTCGGCTTGATTTAAGTGAGCAACATGACGAAGAAGGTACAGAAAAAGGCTTTCCAACGCTTGATTACATTGGGCAGATGCATGGAACGTTTTTGTTTGCACAGTCAGAAGATGGGCTTTATTTGATTGACCAGCATGCGGCCCAAGAACGGGTCAAGTATGAATATTATCATCAAGAACTTGCACAACATGGTTTGGAATCGCAAAAATTGTTAGTACCAATCGTGATTCAGTATTCGGCTGTTGAAATGTTGCAGATTACCGGGCATCAAGCTGAACTCGAAGAACTTGGGCTCTATCTTGAACCATTTGGGCGTGATTCTGTGATTGTCCACGAGCATCCAGGTTGGTTCATTAAGGGCCAAGAGGAAGATACCATTAAAGAGATGGTTGATTGGCTGTTGCGCGATGGTTCGTTGAATCTGACTGATTTCCGCGAACGTACAGCGATTATGATGGCATGCAAACGTTCGATCAAGGCAAATTGGAAAATTAATGACATTGAAGCACGCGATTTGATTCGCCAGTTGAGTGAGACTAAAAATCCATATAATTGCCCGCATGGTCGACCAGTCGTGGTTAACTTTAGCAACACGGATATGGAAAAGATGTTTAAGCGGATTCAGGATTCGCATGAGGCTTGGATTGAATACGATAATCACCCATTTTAAACAAAGCAATGAAGGAGCGTTATGAATAACAATGATATTTTGATTCGTCTGCGATATGCGTTGACCATCAAGAACGACGATATGATTAAAATCTTCAAATTCGGTGGTATTGAAGTTGATGAAGATGATTTGCATCATATGTTAAAAAAGCAAGAACCAGACACTTTGCGCGACCAAAACTTGGCAATGAAGACCTTGGAAGCATTTATGAATGGCTTGATTATCTCGCAACGGGGAATTAAAAAAGATGCTGCTGGAAATGAAGTTGCACCCACGTTTGATATGACTGACGAAGCCTCGATTAATAATGTCGTTTTAAAGAAGCTTAAGATTGCAATGTCATATACTAGTGACGATTACCAAAGTTTTTTTGAATCAGCCGGAATTAAAGTTTCAAATGCTGAGTTAAGTGCTGTTTTGCGACGCCCAGATCACCGCAATTATAAGCCAGCGGGAGATCGTTATTTGCGCAATATTTTAAAGGGGATGGCTCTTCAATATCGGCCAAATGATGTTTCAAAGGAAGCACCAAAGAGAGCTGCAATTAAGCCGAATTCAGACAAGCAAGGTTAAGTTGCGAGTAATAGTTCAGGTGATGAGTGGGGCGAAATGATGACTGAAATTACAATTAACGAACTTTACGAAATCATGTTGAAAGAGATGGGACCCCAGAAATGGTGGCCGGCAGAGCGCTGGATGGAAACTGTGGTGGGGAGCATCTTGATTCAAAATGCCTCCGCAATAACGGTGGACCCAGTCATCGAAGAAGTTGGCCGGCAGACTAATTTTGATCCATCGATCTTGCAAGCAATGACCCAAGATGAACTTGAAACGTTGATTATGCCGGCGGGACTCTACCGGAGCAAGGCAAAATATCTTCTAGCAGCATTGGATTTCTTTGCCACAAGTAATTTTGACTTGGCGCAGTTTCAAACAATTGAAACCAAGGTGTTACGTAAAGAGCTTCGGGCCATTCCGGGTATTGGTAATGAAACAGCTGACGTGTGGCTAGTTTACATTTTTGGACGCGCACAGTTTATTGCCGATTCATATGCACGACGTTTGCTCATGTATTTGGGTGTCCATGAAAAAATGAATTACGATCAAGTTAAAAAAATTGTGATGAATCAGAGCGAATTCACACCAGACGAGGCCAGAGAATTTCACGCATTGATTGATGAATTTGGTAAAATGTACTTAAGGAACGAAACTCAATTCAAGACGAGTTGGCTTCAAGACTATCGTGTGGTGCAAAAGTAGAGCAAGTTAGTTTCTCTTTTTGTTTGCAGAATGAGCACAACGGTTTTACACTTGACACGAATCAAAGAAAAAGAGGTTGGGAATCATGCAAGCACGAATTTTATATGCGACTTTAACTGGAAATAATGAAGATGTCGCAGATATTATTATTGATGAATTAAATAATGCGGGGGTTGAAACGACCAAGGAAGAAATCATGAACGTTGATGCTTTGGAGATTAATCCGGTTGAAACAGACATTGTCGTCGCCGTGGTCTACACCTTTGATAAGGGTTCTTTGGCCGATGAAGCTCTGGATTTCTATGAGGACTTGCCTCAAGCTGATTTGCAGGGGATGATTTATGGGGTCGCTGGTTCTGGTGACACATTTTATGGGAAAGACTATGCTGTGGCTGTAGACGCGATGGAGAAGCAGTTTGAGCTAACTGGAGCTAAACATGGAGCAACGGGTGTTAAGGTTAATTTGAGCCCTGACGATGAAGCTGAGGCCGAATTACGCAAGTTCGCAAAGGATTTGGTTGATGCGGCGAATGCACGATAAAATGAAACTTTTATAGGTATAAAACTTGGTTGCTCAGCTTCGCTAAAGATTCTTTACGTTCGGATGGCCCTGCACGATTCATAGCGAATGGCAAAATAATTTGCCAATTTCACGGCGCTAAAGCCCGCGTGAAAAGTTTCGCCTAGATTCGGCAAGGGCTGGTCATCCGACGACAGAATCGCTTCACTGCTCAACCATAATACAATATTATAATGCGTACATTGGTCATTTTATTTAAAGCGTGTTGGTTTGAGATGATGATAGTAGGTGATCATCGTGTTTACAAAGGCTGAGCTTCGGTTATAAGTACACTTTCCGTTTCACTACGTCGCTACGCTTTGGTAGCAAACCTGAAAATGGTCTTATCCCGATAGCTCATAACGCCTTTGTGCACACTCCTTAAAGCGAGGTAGCGGCACCAATTCGACTAAATTTTTGCCCGCAGAAATTAATAGCCGAATGGGACCGTGTCGCCACTTACTATCTTTATCGAAAATACAACACGCAATTAAAAAATGACCAAGATGGTGTACAACTTGTACTAAGAGTTTAAATAATGATTATTTTTAATTTGTGAGATGTCTTTTCAATAATGATTGTAAATCACTAAAACAATATCCTAAAATAGAGAGCTATATTTCACGATATAGTTCTTTTTCATAAACTGTTTAATACCCTTGCCAACTCAAGCACTTCATTAACAGTAGTAGTTTTCCCAAATGAAATCCGAACAAATCGACTCGCTAGGTCAGGCGAAATGCCAATTGCTAACAATGCTGGGTCAGTCGTCGCCAAGTCATTGCAAGCTGAAGTTGATGAAACGCAATATCCAAATTCGTGCAACGTATCTATAAACTGATTGCCCACTGAAACGGGCGCGAATAGGCCAATAATTCCAGGGTAGGTTGGACAGTCAAGCATGTTTTCCCAAGTTGGGAGTGATTCTATTAGAGTCGTCCGCAGTGATTTGTAATGGGCAATGTCATCCGTGTAAGAACTAAAGGCATCTTGAATGGCTGTCGTAAACGCCGCGACGCTAGGCAGATCCACCGTCCCTTGCCGAAAACCAAATTCATGTGTCACACCTGGAAACAGTGGGGTGAACCCGACGCGTGGATTTAAATAAAGCAGACCAGTGCCTTTTGGGCCATAGATTTTATGGCTACTAGCACTATAAGAAGTAACATTAAATGGAACTGTGTACTTAGTAAATGCTTGGACCCCATCACAATGAAATAAAACATCATGTTGTTTGGCGATTGTTGCTAATTCATCGATTGGTTGAATGATGCCAGTGACAGAATTGACGGCTTGTAAAATGATTAACCCTGTCTGGGGCGTCAAAACTTCTTGTAATAATTCTGGAGTCAGTTGTCCATGTTTGTTAAGCGGGAGTTCCTTAATATTTAGGTCTGGAATACTAGCTAAGATATGGTGGACTGACGCGTGTTCAATGGGGCTGACCAAGATTTCGTTTTTGTCAGCGTTGAGTTGTTTAATACTCATCCGGATAGCCAACTCATTACCTTCAGATCCGCCACTCGTAAATATTAATGATTGTTTTGGAACATGAATTAGATCAGCAATCGTTTCTCGACAATGCATTAATAAACCATTGGCTTTTAGACCAATCGCGTGATGACTACTTGGATTACCAAAAAATTCTCTAGCAACTTGACTGTAAGTTTTAAGAGCATTTTTTGACATTGGGGTGGTTGCAGCAAAGTCAAAATAAGTCATTATTCAGTCCTAAAAATGTATTTATATTGTTATTGACATTATACTAAATTCCGGCATAATAGTTAAGAGCATAAGTGGTGCTAAAACGCTTACAAAAGGTTAGTTATAAGGATTCTAGGAGATTATTCTTGTGAAAAAAGTCGTCATAATTGGAGCAGGATTAGCTGGGTGTTTTCTTGCAAAACAATTAAAAAAGAAATACGACATACATATATTAACAAAAGGCACTTTGGCGGACAGTGATTCGATGCTCGCACAAGGTGGCATTGCTTGTGCGCTCGAGCAATCAGATTCTTGGCAAGCGCATTTTGCTGATACCATGAAATCCGGTAAGCATCATAATGTTGCCGATCAAACTCAAAGATTAGTGCAGGATGGGCCAGAAGTTTTAATGAACCTAATCTCAGAGGGATTGTCATTTGATATTGATGCAAATGGTAATCTTAATTATAGTCTCGAAGGTGCACATGATCGTCCACGGGTGCTGCACATTGCGGGTGACCAGACCGGTAAGTATATGACTGAATTCGTTCAAACGCAGATGGACGGAGTGAATATTCATGAAAATTGTTTCGTTAAACAGGTAGTCAAACAGGACAATCGGGTCGTTGGGGTCCAATATATCGATACGCAAAATCAGCCAGCTGTGCTTCAAGCTGATGCGGTTGTGTTAGCAACTGGTGGTATTGGCGGTTTATATCCAATGACGTCAAATGATGTCACGATCACTGGAGACGGCCAGGCAATGGCGCTTCGAGCTGGGGCACAATTGGCTGACATGGAATTTGTTCAATTTCATCCGACCATGTTGAGTGTCAATGGTCAATGTCGTGGTCTGATTTCTGAAGCTGTTCGTGGTGCTGGTGGTGTGCTGGTTGATGAAAATTTTCATCAAATCATGAAAGATCAGCATCCATTAAAAGATTTGGCACCTCGTGATGTTGTTGCACGGGTGATTGCCCACGAGTATGAATTTGGTCATCATGTATATCTAGATATTAGTTCAGTCCAAAATTTTGAGAGGCAATTCCCACAGATCACCAGAAATCTTGATCAACTAAAAATCCCATTTCGTACGACAGGTTTAATTCCAGTTCAGCCGGGTGCTCATTTTATGATGGGTGGTATTGCAGTGAATAGTTCTGGCGAGACGACTCTGCCAGGTTTGTACGCTGTTGGTGAAGTTGCGTATACAGGTGTGCATGGGGCAAATCGACTTGCAAGTAATTCATTGTTGGAATGCCTGGTGTTTGGACAGCATGCCGCTAATGCTATTATGAACATGGCAAACGAGGATCTCAAGGATATTGAGCCATACGTCAATAACGCTAAATTAATTCTGCCTACGCGAAAAGATTTGCAGGCTAGAATTGGCAAAGCAATTGGGATTGAACGTGAACCTCACAAGATTCAAAGCTTTTTGAAATACTTAGCAAACTTTGAATTTATGGATTTACCATTGAAAACGACCGCTGAAGAGACTGAGGTTGCAAATATGTGTCTAGTTGCACAGCATATTGCACAAGCGTCATTAAACCGACCTACTAGCTTAGGTGCACATTACTGGAAGGTAAATCAAGATGAATCAATTATTAGTTAAAAATGCATTGCAGAGTTTTATCAATGAAGACGTTGGACGCGGAGATTTAAGCGCCGAATTAATTTTCCAAGATAACCAAGTCAGCGCAGGGCACTTCTTGTTGAAGGATGATGGCGTTGTTTGTGGATTACCGCTGGCGAAAATGGTTTATGATCTGTTAGGTGGAGGCGTTGAGGTTGAATTGTTGGTATCAGAGGGAAGTTATCATCCGGCTGGGACAGTTTTGGCAAAAGTTAGTGGACCAATTCGGACTATATTAACTGGTGAACGGTTGATTTTAAATCTGTGGCAACGAATGAGCGGAATTGCGACCATGACAAATCAAGCTGTTACTGAGTTATCTGATTCGAACATTCGGATTTGCGATACGCGCAAGACAGCGCCAGGGTTACGCGTATTTGATAAATATGCAGTTAGAGCAGGTGGAGGTGTCAATCATCGCTTTGGTTTGTATGATGGGGTGATGCTAAAAGAAAATCATATCGCCTTTGCTGGAGGAATTGCAAAAGCGGTGGCAACTGTACGCCAACAGACGGGGCAAATGGTGAATGTTGAAGTTGAGGTTGAAACTTTGGCGCAATTGAAAGAAGCGATTGCTGCAAACGCTGATATTATTATGTTTGACAATCGTTCGCCGCATGAAGTTAAAGAATTTCAAGCTTTGATGCCTGAGCACATTGCCAGTGAAATCTCTGGTGGCATCACATTGAGCAATCTCGCACAATATCGCGGAACCGGTGCAAATTATATCTCGTTAGGGTATCTCACCAATGCGGTACAAAATTTGGATATTAGTTTTTTAAGTGACACAGTCGTAAAAGGAAATTAATCATGGAAAACGTATTAGATAGTTATCAAAATCAATTAATACCAGAAGAATATTTAGCAATGCCTGAGGATGAATTGAGGGCGCGGATTAAAAAGGCCAAAGCTACTTTAGGTGATAAATTATTGTTTTTGGCGCATCATTATCAAAAAGATGAAGTAGTCGAGTTTGCAGATCAAGTTGGAGACTCGTTAGCCTTAGCTCAAATTGCTCAAGCCAATAAAAAAGCTGATTATATCTTATTTTGCGGTGTGCATTTTATGGCTGAAACGGCAGATATTTTGACACAAGACCGTCAATCAGTAATTTTGCCCGATTTGGCAGCAGGTTGTTCAATGGCTGATATGGTTAATGACAATCAATTAGAACGGGCCTGGCATGATTTGCAAATTAAATATCCAGATGAAATTATTCCAATCACATACGTAAATTCAACGGCTGCAGTCAAAGCGTTTGTTGGTGCACACGGTGGGGTGACTTGTACTTCATCAAATGCAGCGAGTGTTTTAGAATGGGCCTTCACGCAAAAGAAACGGGTTTTCTTTTTGCCTGACCAACATCTTGGAAGAAATACAGCAGTTGCGATGGGGATTCCGCTAGAAGAGATGGGGATTTGGGATCCAATTGCTAACGATTTAATTGCAGATAAAACGGATCTTAAAATTATTTTGTGGAACGGGTGGTGTTCTGTTCATCAACAATTCACTGGTGAGCACGTGGATGAGGTCCGGCGGCAATATCCAGGGATTAAGGTGATTGTTCATCCCGAATGTCAATATGAGGTTGTCCAAAAAGCTGATGTTTCAGGTTCAACTAATAAGATATTGAACACGGTTAAGGATGCGCCGGCTGGAAGTAAGTGGGCGGTGGGGACAGATAATAATCTTGTGGCCCGGATGGCAAGTGAAATCAAAGACAAGGAAGTTGTTTTCTTAAATCCAATTTCATGTGCCTGTATGACGATGAATCGAATTAAGTTACCGCATGTTGCTTGGGCGCTAGAAAATTTGGTGAAGGGCAACGTTGTGAATCAAATCAAGGTTGACCCAGTGATTGCTAAAAATGCAGCAAAAGCATTGGATCAAATGCTCCTATTAAGCTAAAACATAATATGAACTACCAAAAAAATCTGCCAACTTTCAAAGTTAGCAGATTTTTATTATAAATAGGGTTAGCGCTGAAATGTTATCTGTTGTTTGAGCAGCTTCGCTAAAGATTCTTTACGTTTCGGATTTGCCCTGCACGATTCATTATGCGTTTTGTTAGCGATTTATCGCTTACCAAAACACGATCCGCAGTCCTTAGTTGGGCAGCTGTGTCATACAGCTGGGCGACTTAGTAACGGAGGTGGTTCGAATTGCAAAATAATTTGCAAATTTCACGGCGATAAAGCACGCGTGAAAAGTTTCGTCTAGATTCGGCAAGGTCTGGTCATCCGACGACAGAATCGCTTCGCTGACCAGCAAAGACATGGGTCATTTTATTCAAGTGTGATGGATTGAGATGATGATAGTAGGTGATCACGCGAGGTAGCGGCACCAATTCGACTCATTTTGTAAAAATGTGTAGTCGAATGGGACCGTGTCGCCACTTACTATCATGATCGAAAAGCCAACACGCAAGTGAAAAATGACCAAGCCTGTTCCACAACTAGCAGGCCGTGTCAAACTTAGATGATCAAACAGCCTAATTTAAAACAAATCAATCAAACTTCCGCGCACCTTATTCCACAAAGCCTCGCCCTCATCAAAGAAGCTTAACGAGTACAAATGGTAAATAGAATGAACCACAAACATCTGCGACAACAATGTCGTTCCACTATCGCGCAAAGGATAATCCGGATTTCCATTCAACGTTTTCAAAATATAATCTGAGTTAATCCCTAATGTTGATTTAGTATTGCTTGTAATCGCCACAATCGGCATCTGCATTTGTCGAGCCAGACGCAAAACTGGATTAATCTTTGGATCCTCACCAGTTTTTGAAATAACAATTATCATCTTGGGTTCTTCGTTCACCAAGATAAGGCTTTTTAAATAATGCGGATCTGTCACATGTTGCACTTGTTTACCAAATAATAGGAAGATATTGGCAAAATCATCAGCAACGTGTTTCGAGAATAACGTTGAATAGATATAGATTGTCTTCGTTTCACGAATCGCCATCACGGTCCCCATCAACTCACCTACATCAATTTTATCCTCAACCTCATCCATCACATGTTTCCAGCGTGTTGACATTTTTGCGAGGACTTCCCGTTCGTTTTCGCTCCCATCAACATTTGAAATACTTACTTTTTGATTAATCATCTGCTTTTCATAACGAATCAGATAGTCACGGAACTCAGAATAAGTCTGAAATCCCAAACTTTTAATATATCGAATCACGGTCGCTTCAGAAACACCAATCTCATTTCCAATCGTCCGCGCATTTTTATTGATTCCTCGCTGGAAATTTTTAAGCATATATTGAGCAACCATTTTTTGCTGATGTGAAACATTTGGTATTGAATCCTCAAACATAAGGTTAATTTGTCTATTCATTGAGTCACCTTCCTTTACAAAAATGATTTTGAAAATCATGATTTCTTAAATATAACACTGTTTTATGATTTTGCAGTGACCGTTCTTTGTGTAAACGCTAGAAAATCTTAAAATCTGGATTTTGTCCTAATTACCGTACCCCCCCCATTTGCAAACGGTTTCACAAACTAAATGTGAATATTTTATAGTTAAAGCTTGTTAAATTTATGATTCTGTGTAGATAATTATCTTGTAGGAAAATTCATATTCTCAATGAGAGAGAACCAGAAAGAGGAAAACATAATTCTTATGCAAAAGAACACATTCACCAAAATTGGAGCAACTCTAATTATCGCATCAGCCCTAGTTGGTGGTTCAGTGAAATTAATTACCGCTAACAACAACGCAAATGCTGAAACGCAACAGGGAACCCAATTGCTAGTTCGCCCTGAAATGGCAGTTGCAAATAATAAAGCAATTAACAAGACTACTAAATCATATATTAACGTTCCTGAAACCGCGCTGACAACCAATCAATACCAAGATTCAACTAAGTACGACCCAGCATTGGCGCAAATCGGAGCTGTCTTGAGCCAATCATGTTATAGTAATGAGCTTGATGACGACGACAAACCTGGCTACACAAACCAAGATCTACATATTTTAGGGTATGATGATATTCAGCTTTATAATTTCGATTTAGATAGTGAAGGTGCATACAATTCTGCAACCAACATTGCCTTCACAATCGCACATAAAACTGTGACCATCGATGGTAAAAAAGCAAACACATTCATCATCGTTTTGCGCGGGACTCCAAGCAGCAAGGAATGGCAAGGGGACTTTAGCTACCAATTGAACTCTGGCGACAACGGTGCAAAGTATTGGGAAAAGAATATCTATGACCTTGGGAATGAAGTACATCGGACGTTTACAGAATACTGCATGTCACACGAAGAGACTATTAGGCCTGAAACTGAAAACAAGCTCTTTGTGACTGGTCATAGCCGTGGTGGCGGAACTTCTGAATGCTTAGGTTATTTGTTTGATAAGGATATTCAAAATAATACTGGAATGATGGCAAGTCATAGTGAGATCAATGCAAATGATGATCCTATTTCTAAGAAGAATGTCGCCGTTTATGCAATTGCTCCAACGCAAGCTTACCATCCAACAACTGACGCCAACACAGATGATTCTGAAGTTAAGGCTAATGAAGATGGTGAATACGATAACATCCAAGACGTTGTGAACCCAATGGACTTTGTGCCAACGAATCCACTAACTAAGTGGGGGTATCAACATATTGGTCACATTAACAACCTGTTTAACCCTAAGACTGAAACCGAAGCAAATTATCAAAAGTTTATGCAAACTTACGAGAAGATTGCCCACCTTGGTAAAAACGATTCAAGTCAATTGTATTCATTGGTAGCAATCAAAAAAGAATTAGGATTTGGAACTGGAACTCAATTCAAGACTTTGAAGGATCGCGTTTCACATGATCAAAATGGAATGAATGATTTCTCTGAGGCCATTCATGCTGTTTCACCTCAATTGTCGGACTACGATGTTCCAGCTGACTTGACGTTCCAAACAGCTGACAATCAAACTGAAACTGAGAGCCTTTCTCCACAAGAGTTTTTCCACTCATATGCAACTGCCTTTATTGGTGAGCAACCATTCTCAAGCCCTAAGCTCCAAAGTGCCGTTAGTGGTCTCATGTCAAATGTGGCTCAGACTTCACCAAAGGCATTAGCTTACCAAAGTGTTTTGACACACTTGCCATTGACTCCTAATGGTCCTAATATTGCAAATCATCTGTGCACAACTTATATTGCTTGGTTGTTTACAAATGCTGATAAGTAATTAATATGTAGAGCTGGTGGTATAAGATTGTGCTTTGCTTGATCAGCTTCGCTAAAGATTCTTTACGTTTCGGATTTGCCCTGCACGATTCATGACGAATGGCAAAATAATTTGCCAATTTCACGGCGCTAAAGCACTCGTGAAAAAGTTCGCCTAGATTCGGCAAGGGCTGGTCATCCGACGACAGAATCGCTTCGCTGATCATAAAAACCTTGGTCATTTTATTCAAAGCCTGGTGGTTTGAGATGATGATAGTAGGTGAACCAGCGAGGTAGCGGCACCAATTCGACTAAATTTCGGTTCACCGAAATTAAAAGCCGAATGGGACCGTGTCGCCACTTACTATCTTCATTGAAAAGCCACCACGCAAGTGAAAAATGACCAGAGTGCTTCACAACTAGCACAATACGTCAGTCATACTAATTTCCACAATAAAACCGCATCTCCAATTACTGGAAATGCGGTTTTGATTTAGATAAAATTATTCGCCAATTTTAATTGTGGCACCAGCTTGCAAATCTTCCACGCCAGGATTAAGAGCCTTAAGTTGAGCAGTGGTCATGTTGTTGTTATAAGCGATGCGGTACCAAGTATCACCAGATTGAACAACATAAGACTTGCTAGCCTTTGTTGAAGAACTTGCTGCACTTGTTTCTTCAGCAGCAGTAGCAGAGCCAATATTGATTGTCTCACCTGCCTTAAGTGCCGTCCACGTAATTGATGGGTTCAATGCAGTTAATTCTGCTAGTGAAAGTCCATGAGCATTAGCAATACTTTGACCGGTATCGCCAGCCTTGACCAAGTAACTATTTCCAGTTGAAGATGCCTTAGAAGAAGCTTTTGATGAAGACTTGGCCGAAGTAGTTGACGACTTGTCTGTGATTTTGAGCGAGGCTGCCTTACTTGAAGCTGCTGATGACGAGCTACTTGCCGCTTTTTGGGCGGTAGTTGGCTGGTTAGTTAGCTGGTAGAATCCCCAGGTTAATCCAAACGATGCGCCGGTGGTGATGATGAATAGGGCAATTCCAATTCCAGTTTTCTTTAAGATGTTCAATACAGTTGGATTCATAAGATTAATTTCTTTCTATTTTATTTTCTTTCATTTTAGCATTGAATTTAAATTTTAACCTTAAACTGCCTTCAGCCTTAAATCGAATTTAAAAACTAGGAGATGAGCATGATATTAGAAATTCGCTGTTCAATCTATTAATTAGGGGTTGATAGAGATTTTGTGGTGGGTTTTACCAGGTGTAAAACTTTTCTTGAGACGAGTTGTCATGCTATAATGAAATCGCTTACATGACTATTTAAAGTAAATTGTTCACGTTAACATTTTATCTACCTAATAAACCATAATAACTAAAAAATTACAGAAGTAACTAGCCAGAATGATACATGGAGAATCAGATGAGGAGATTATATAAACTTTTGCCAACTGTTTTGCTTGCTAGTTTGGTAAGTATCAGTTTTTTATCTGCTAATAATAGTGCAACTGCTGATAATAAAACAACTTGTACGCAAAGTTGGAGCTCAATTGTCTTTGGCCAAAGCGCTAAAATTGATACTGGGAAAAATTTGGTCGAAAAATTGTCTGATGGTAGTATCCACATATTTTCTAAAAACAATGGTGGGAAAATCACTGGTGATCATGACGGGATTTCTTATTATTACACTAAGTTAGCTAAAAATAAAAACTTTGATATACGCGCTACAATTACTGTCAATCATTTTGGGAAAGAGGATGTGAGTGGTGGAACGTATGACGGTCAAGAAGGTTTTGGCATTATGGCGCGTGATGTGATTGGTACGACTGATAATGATGACCTTATTTCTTCAAATATTGTTGCATTGGGGGGGTTCGTAAAAGATAAAGGAGCTACTGGTAAGACATCATTTTTCCAAAGAACTGGTGTGACGTCGATGATTGGCGAAGGTTCAAAAGGAATTAGACAGACTGTGATTGATGCAACTAATCCGTCAATGCCAGCGGAAAATTACACATATACAATTCGACTCGTTAAAAATAATTCAGGCTTTAAAGGAGGCATTGTTGACAAGCATGGGAAATGGCTTGCTGGACAAAATGATTTTTTCTATACACCAGAATTGTTGAGTGTCCAAACCGATGATTATACAGTGGGGTTTTACACGGCTAGAAATGCAGAAATTATCGTCAAAGATATTCATTTAACTATTTCTAAGGTTACAAAAGATGCTCCCAAAGTTGATGATCCTAATCCTGTTGTTCCAGTTGCGCCAGTAGATAAAGTGTTTGAAACACGTAAGAATTTGCGGACATTTACTGGAACCACGATTTACGTTGCGCCAAATGCAAATGAGTTAGGTGATGGTTCAACGCTAAGCCCAGTTGACATTTATACGGCTGTGGATTGTGTAACGGCAGGGCAAATAATTGTGCTAAAGGCTGGAGAATATAATTTAACACAACAGTTATATATCAATTACAACGTTTCTGGGACAGTAGAGCAACCAGTGACGTTAATTAGTGAGTCGCAATTTACTCATGATAATCCAAATTTAACGGCTTTCAATATACAAACTCAAATGGACACGATAATCAATTTAGGTAATCAAACAGGCAGTGTGGTGTTGGATGCGGATCATTGGATTATATCAGGGGTCGAAGTTAAAAATTCATTAGCTAATACAGTCGGATTCCAAATTGCTGGTAGTTTTAATACAGTGGAAAATTGTCTCTTTGACCATAATGGTGATTCAGGCCTCTTGGTTGGCTTGAGTAACGACGTGTTGAAAAAAGAATACTGGCCCCATGACAACTTGATTCGATACTGTGCAAGCTTTTTTAACGAGGATCCGAGTCATAATAACGCGGATGGTTTTGCGGTGAAGCTAAGGTCGGGAGAGAACAATCATTTAGATCATGTGAGTGCATATCGCAATATTGATGATGGCTATGATTTATATAACAAGGTCGGTATTGGTAAGATTGGCGCGGTGTTAATAACAAATTCGATTGCACATGATAATGGCTGGACAAATGATATCAATGTTACTGGCGATGGAAATGGCTTTAAGCTTGGTGGTGAAGGAATGAGTGTGAACCATGTTTTGGAAAATTCGATTAGTTACGGTAATCTAACAAGCGGGGTGACTTCTAACTCTAATCCACTTGGGACGATTAAAAATGTGCGAGCTTGGAATAATCAAATCAATTTGAATTTGTATACTTTCAGCTATCTAAATCTAGATTGGTCGGTTGATAATTTTTCAGAAATTGCAGATTGATGGTGAAAAATGACCAAGGTTATGCGTTATAAATTCCAACACGGAGGTCAATGGAATGGATATTCAAGCAGAAATTAATCTGATAGAATTGCGTGGTGGAGGCGAACTAGTTATTCCAGCAGGGGTTCACCAGACCGGTCCGCTAACTTTATGTTCGAATTTAACAATTATTTTTGCTGATAATGCGCGAGTTCAATTTATTCCTGATCCTAATTTATATCCACCGGTTTGGACAAGATGGGAAGGAGTAGAGTGTTATGCAATGCATCCTTTGGTCTTTGCCAATGAATGTGAAAATATTAAGCTACTAGGCAGTCGTAAAACACCAATCAAATCTTTTGGTGATGAAAATGATCTTATGCAAAATGAGAATTTTCATCAAGCTAAAAGCGGCACTGATACAAAACAACAAGTTGGAATCCTTGATGGTAACGGAGCTACTTGGTGGGATTTGTTTAGAGCGCATAAAACAAATAATCAAACTGAGCCGACTTATCCATATGAAATAGAGTTAGCTAAATTGAATCCAGATTATTTAACCCAGCCCGGTGGTGGTGGTGGACGAGAGAATCAATTCTTGCGTCCGCCATTGTTGCAATTATATAAATGTAAAAATGTAGAAATTAGTGGCTTTAATTTGGTTAATTCACCTTTTTGGACACTACACACGGTTTATAGTGAAGATATTACCATTGAAAATATGGCGATTATTAATCCAGATAATTCAATTAATACCGATGCAATAGATATTGACTCAAGTACGCAAGTTAATATTGTTGGTTCGTGTCTTGATGTCGGAGATGATGCGATTACTTTGAAGTCAGGATCAGGTGCAGATGGCTTACGGGTTAATCGTCCCACGCAGAATGTTAAAGTAGATAATTGTGTCATTTATGCTAGTCATGGCGGTATCACGATTGGTAGTGAAACGGCGGGTGGAATTAGCGATGTTACTGCTGATGATTGTACTTTTCTTGGGACACAAAGAGCAATTCGAATCAAAACACGGCGGACAAGAGGCGGAGTTATAGAAAACATTAAATTGAATAACTTAAAAATGAAACGTTGCTGGTGTCCAATTGCAATTAGTCAATTTTATCAGCCTGGTGTGAATCTTAAAAATGCAAAAGAAGCTTGGATATTATCCAAAGAGGAACAACCGATTAGTGAATTGACGCCAATTATTAGAAATGTCACGATCAAAAATATTGAGGCCAGCAATTGCCTAGCGACCGCGGCCTTTATTGTGGGGTTACCAGAACAACCGATTACACAATTAACGATTGAAAACTTCAAGTGGGAATTAGCGCCATCAGATGAATTACTACCAACCAGTGAAGCAGAAATGACGGGTGGACTATTTAATGATGAGAACCGCGGGATTAAAATAATAAATGCCGTTTATGGGTAAAGTAAATCAGATGACTTTAAATATATCTAGCACTAAGGAGATTAAAATGTATAATTTGACGGTTCGTGGACATGATGTTAGTGGGCAAATTACGCCAGCAGAGTTAGCAACACAAATTAATGCGTATGGAATTAAAAATGTTCAACTTGCATTAAATAAATCGTTTCCGGATCTACCAAGTAAAAAAGATGACCTCTCGCCAGGCATTGGCACGTTTATAAAAAATGAATTTGCTCAAGCGGGAGTGCAAATCGCGATTTTAAGCTGTTATATTAATATGATTCATCCTGATGAAAAAATTCGTGAGAGGCTGTTGCAGCAATTTGAAGCATATGTTGCTCATGCAAAGTACTTTGGTGCAAGCATGGTGGCATCTGAAACTGGCAGCGTATCAGTTGATTTTAATTACACTGAAGAAAATTTTACTCCCGAAGTTTTTGAACAGACCGTTTCATCAGTTAAACGAATTGTTAAATGTGGTGAAAAAAATAACATGCTGATTGGAATAGAACCGGGACTAAACCATCCGATTTATTCAATCGAGAAAACAAAGGCTTTACTTGACCAAATCGATTCACCATATTTGGGAATTGTTTTAGATATGACTAATCTTATCACTGCGCATAATTATACTGAGCAAGTATCTTTGTTACAGCGAGCTTTTGATTCGTTTGGACAGCAGATTGTTGCGATTCATCTTAAAGATTTTATTGTAGTTAATGAAAAAATTAAGCCGGTCCCACTAGGTGAAGGATTAATGGATGTAGCTGGATTACTAGCTGTTATTAAAGATCACAAACCACTGATTTATGTTGTCTTAGAGCAGACGACCGATGAATATATTCCAAAGGCTAAAATACTGATTGAAGGATTAATAGAGTAATAACAAGAGTTTTTAAGGAGTTGAATTTAATTACGTAGAGGTTCAACTGGCATGTGAGTTTTTTCGATAATGCATAATGTGCACGTGTGCAAGATAAATTTGGTATACTGAAAATATGAAAACGCTTTCAAAAATAAGAACTAACTTTTATGCGAGAGGAGTTTGTATATGAAAATAAAACAAAGGATTGAGAAAATTCCTGGTGGGATGATGATTGTACCTTTGTTTATTGGAACAATTGTTCGCACCTTTTATCCCAATCCTACAGTTCCTGCAGAATTTTTGCCTGGTTTTACCGGAAACTATTTAACGGGAACTTCTGTAATTTTGTTTGTATTTTTCTTTTGTGTGGGAACGACGATCAATCTAAAGTCGTCGGGTTATATTGCTCGCAAAGGTTTGTCATTATTGATTTCTAAAGTAATTTTAGCTGGGTTATTAGGAGTTTTGATTAATCATTTATTGCCAACAGAAGGAATAACTTCTGGGCTCTTTGCTGGTTTGTCAGCTTTGGCAGTCATCGCTTCGTTCAACGAAACAAATGGTGGGCTCTACATGGCATTAATGACCACGTTGGGGCGCGAAGAAGATGCGGCCGGGTTCCCGTTTATTAGTATTGAATCAGGTCCATTTATGACGATGATCACGATGGGAATTGCGGGTATGGCACAATTTCCACTGACTGCGTTAATTTCTACGTTGATTCCGTTTGGCTTAGGAATTACGTTGGGGTCACTAGATCATGATTTTCGTAAGTTTTTTGGACCAGCAGTCCCAGTTTTGATTCCATTCTTTGCATTCACACTTGGGTTTAGTATTAATCTATCAGCGATTGTTAAGTCTGGTTTAATAGGAATCTTGATGGGAGTAATGGTTGTGCTAATTTCAGGTAGCGTATTAGCAGTTGTTGATCGCTTTGTGACTGGTAGTGATGGTGTAGCAGGTTGGGCAGCCTCATCAACAGCAGGAGCAGCAGTGGCAGTCCCAACGATCATTGCGGACATGGCGCCCAAATTCCAACCAATTGCTGAAAATGCAACAGCCATTGTCGCAACTAGTGTGCTTGTGACTTCGATTTTGACGCCACTTGTAACAATGTATTTTGAAAAACGTGCTAGAGCAAAGGGGTGGCCGATTGTTCCAGGTAAGCATTAATTATTATTTCATCACAGTAATCCTCATTCCTAAAACTTAAAATGTGCACGTGTGCATTTATCATAAATAATACTACTAAGCTTAAAAAAGTAGAGGAAAATAAAATGGAAATTAAAAAAATTGGGCTTAAACATCAACTGAGTTATGGATCGGTAAATCTACTTGGTTCTGGCTCACTTGCGATGGCTCAAACGTGGTTGTTGATTTTTTACACGACGGTTGTTGGAATTGAGGCGTGGAAAGCTGCCTTGATTTTTACAATTGCAACGAACCTAGACGTGGTGACGAATCCAATTATGGGTTATATTTCAGATAATTTTTATCGTTATAAAATTGGGCGCAGGTTTGGTCGGCGCCGTTTCTTCTTGTTGATTGGAATTCCATTGATTGTCTTGTATCCGTTAGTTTATATCCCGCTGCCTGGTGGAATTCCAACCGATGCGAAATGGATTTTCTATTTAGTAACGTACATTTTATTTGAATGTGTTTATACAATGATTATGATTCCGTATGAAGCATTGGCACCAGAAATGACTGATAATTTTGCTGATCGAGCAACCTTGACGGGGACAAAAGCGATTTTTGGTAAACTAGCTAATTTCTTGTCTCAAATTATTCCGGCATTCTTCTTTTGGCAACTTGGTGAAAATAACGAGTGGGCCTTTGCTTTGACTGGTATCTCGTTTGGAATCATCATGATGGTCTCTGTTTTTGCCTTGTATAGGAATTCATGGGAACGTTCTCCAGAAGAAGTCCATGAGCCACAAGCTGGTTCAATGTTTGAAAACTTAAAGAAGTTGTTTATTGATGTATTTTCAACATTACGGGTCAAAGCATTTCGGACCCAACTTGGAATGTACTTGTTTGGGTTTGGTGCTGAATGGCTCTGGGCATCAACATTCACCTTCTTTGTTGTCTACATTCTTGGGATTGCAAAATCTGGTGTGGCGCTGTTCAACTCATGGTCAAGTATTCTACAAATTGTTTCAACCTTCATCGTAATGTTCTGGGTTGCTAAAAAAGGCTATCGGCGGCCGATGCAAGCAAGTTTGGTCATTGTTATTCTTTCAGTGTTAGCCTACTGTTTTGTATATTTAACAGGTCTCACAAGTGTTGGAACCGTTGGCGTATACGCCATTGTAATGGGAATTACGATCTTCTTTGGAATTGGAACTGGTGGAGTTTATTATGTGCCGTGGTCAACGTACACGTTCATGGCCGATATTGACGAAGCATTGACTGGAAGACATCGAGCTGGTGTTTATGCTGGAGCAATGACAATGGTTGGTAAGCTGGTTCGAGCATGGTTAGTGATGGGCTTGGGAATAGCGTTGTCAGCGTTTGGATTTAATGCAGCAACCGAAACTCAGCCACAATCAGCATTGAATGCAATTATTGGTGTGGCATTCGTCGTTTGTATAATGGCTTTGATTGGTGTATTTTTCGCACAAAAGATGAAGCTGGATAACAATATTCATCAACAATTGTTATTTGAAATTAATCGACGCAAAGAAGGTGGATTGGCAGAAGACGTCACACCTGAACACCGTAAAGTTGTCGAAGATTTGACCGGTTGGAAATATGAAGATTGTTTTGGTAATAATAATGTTGGCTACAAAAGTCACGAAGATCAGGATTAGTTGAGGAGTGACATGGCAAAAAGTTATGGTGATTTAAAAACTGATTGGGCGCAACTTGGGGCAGACACTTTACTAGAACGTGAGCCACAGATTAATGTAAAAGGGAAGTGGGAATACGAAGATGGATTAACGTTAAATGGCTTATATACTATTTATCAACAAACTCATCAACAAGAATATTTGGCATATATCAAGGCTAATCTGGATGAATTTATCAGTTCAGATGGGCAAATTAAAGGATATAATTTTGATGAATTTAATCTTGATCATGTTAATAACGGAAAAGCAGTCCTTGATTTGTGGGCGGAAACTGGAGAGCTAAAATATCGGTTAGCAGCTGATTTGTTATTTCAGCAATTGCTAGCCCAGCCTCGGTTAAATGATGGCACATTTTGGCATAAAGGAATCTATCCATCACAGTGTTGGTTGGATGGGTTATATATGGGTTCTGTGTTTTACGCGCGCTATTTAGATTTATTTGGTGAACAGCCAAGTGATTCGGCATATATTCATCCAGTGTTTGGACAAGTGGCAGCAGGAACTTTTAAAGATTGCCAAGTTCAATTTTTAAATGCCTATCAAAACACGCTCGATCAAGAAAGTGGACTATGTTATCACGTTTATGACGAGGCTAGGCAACAACCATGGGCTAATCCACAAACTGGTCGATCACCGCATTTTTGGTTGCGTTCGATTGGCTGGTTTGTCATGGCGATGGTTGACGTGCTTGAATTTTTACCGGCCGATGAATTGACTGTACAAATCAAGCAGAATTTAACCGATTTATTGACAGCATTGGCACGATATCGCTGTCAAAAAACTGGTCTGTGGTTTCAAATTGTTGATGAAGCCGATCGCCCAATGAATTACTTGGAAAGTTCTGGCTCATTGATGATTACGGCAGCGATTGCCAAAGCATTGCGCATGGACTACATTGATTCAGTAATTTTTACACCAATTCGTGATCAAGCTTGGCAAAATGCTATTGAACAATTTATCTCAATCAAAACTAATGGACACGTGATTGGTGAACCAGTTCAGTGGGTCAACGTTAATAAAATTTGTCAAATGGCTGGTCTAGGTGGGAATTTTCCTGGTCGTGATGGATCGTTTGCCTATTACGTTGAAACACCAATTGTTGCAAATGATCATAAAGGTTATGGACCATTCTTACTGTTAAGTGCCGAAATGCGGCTGTTAAGTTAAAGATGAGGAGCTAACACATGCAAAAAATGACAACCCGTTATACCCATAGTCCAGAAGATATTCAAAATTATGCTACGACTGATTTACGTCGCGAATTTTTAGTGGAAAAAGTTTTTGTTCCGGGAGAAATTAATCTTACGTACACGCACAATGATCGCATGATATTTGGAGGAGTGACTCCAAGCAATGAGCCCTTAGAAATTATTCTATCAACTGAATTGGGAGTGGAATACTTTCTCGAGCGGCGCGAGTTGGGTGTGATTAACATCGGTGGTGCTGGTCTAATTGAGATTGACGGGCAAACGACTGAAATGAAAAAGCAGGATGGTTATTATATTGGTAAAGAAACGCAACATGTGATTTTTGGTTCGGTCGATGCGAATGATCCTGCAAAATTTTATATCAGTTCTACACCGGCACATCATAAATATCCAAACGTTAAAATCAGCATTGATGAGATTAATCCAATGAATACCGGCGAAGCTTTGACTCTGAATGAGCGAAATATTTATCAATATATTCATCCCAACGTTTGTGACTCGTGCCAATTACAAATGGGATATACGATTTTAGAACCAGGAAGTGCATGGAATACAATGCCGTGCCACACCCATGAACGTAGAATGGAAGCTTACGTTTACTTTGATATGGCCGAACCTAACAAGGTCTTTCATATGATGGGACAGCCAGATGCAACAAAGCATTTGGTTGTGGCTAATGAACAAGCGGTGATTAGCCCGAGCTGGTCAATTCATACTGGAGTGGGAACAAGTAATTACAGCTTTATCTGGGCAATGTGTGGTGAAAATATCACATACACCGACATGGATATGGTAGCAATGGACGATTTAAAGTAAAGTTAGGAGAAATTCAATGAGTTTTGACGCAAGTAATTTTCGCCTCGATGGTAAAATCGCATTAGTGACCGGGGCTGTTTATGGGATTGGAATGGCAATTGCAGAAAGTTATGCTACACAGGGAGCCACGATTGTTTTTAATGATATTTCAGAGGCAGGGGTAGAAAAAGGCTTGGCTGCGTATAAAGCAAACGGCATTGATGCGCATGGTTATGTCTGCGATGTAACTGATGAAGCAGGTGTGGTGGCGATGATTGCACAAATCGAAGAAGAAGTTGGCGTGATTGATATTTTGGTTAACAACGCTGGTATTATCAAGCGAGTGCCGATGATTGACATGAGTGCTGCTGATTTCCGCCAAGTGATTGATATTGACTTGAATGGACCATTTATTATGGCTAAAGCAGTTCTACCAAGCATGATTGCTAAAGGTGGTGGCAAGATTATCAACATTTGTTCGATGATGAGCGAATTAGGGCGTGAAACTGTTTCAGCATATGCAGCTGCTAAAGGCGGCTTAAAGATGTTGACGCGCAATATTGCTTCAGAATATGGACAGCATAATATTCAGTGTAATGGGATTGGGCCGGGATATATTGCAACACCGCAAACAGCCCCATTAAGAGAGAAGCAAGCTGATGGTTCAAGGCACCCCTTTGATCAATTTATTATCGCTAAGACGCCTGCTGAACGCTGGGGAACAACGGCTGATTTACAAGGTCCGGCAGTGTTCTTAGCCAGTGCAGCTTCCGATTTCGTGAACGGACATGTTCTGTATGTTGATGGTGGAATTTTAGCTTATATTGGAAAACAACCATAAAGTAGGATGATTATTTTTCACTTTTTAGAGGACAGAAAGCTAGGACAAATTTGTTCTAGTTTTTTTAATGATTGCTGATTTAATGGGTTTCTAAGATATTTTTGCATTGTATGAAAACTCTCATCACTATTCCAGTGATTATAAGTGCTATTGTTTGCGGAATTTAGCGCAATGCCTTACACTTAACGTGAGAAAGCGGTTACAAATGAATGAAAAGTTAAACGTTTAACTTTAAAATGGTGACCAAGCTTAATAAATGGGGATTATAAAATGAGTAAAATAACAATCAAAGATATTGCACGTGAATCTGGTTTCAGTATTGCAACGGTTTCTTATGTGATTAATGGCGTGCCTAATAAAGCGAAAGAAAGTACCAAGAGAAAAATTGAGGCAGTCATTGCAAAGTACAATTATTCACCGGATATGAATGCCCGTTCGATGGTCAATGTCTCTTCAAATCTGTTAGGTATTCTGTATTATTCACCAAAATCAGAAGTTAATTTCAGCGATCCGTTTTTGTCAGATTTATTGACTGGGATTGAGGTAAAAGTTAAGGGAAGTAATAAATTTATTTTAGTGCATGGATTTTCTGAGATTGACGACATTAAAGCGATTCAAAATAATTGGAAATTTGATGGCTTTGTAGTGATTGGTGCCGTTTCATCAATTCATGATCAAATTGATCGTTTCTTGCAAGGACCAGTAGTATTTATCGATACGTACTTTAATAGGGCAAAAGAGACAGCTAAAGCAAAATATCCACGCATTTATGTTAATAATCATGATTCCAATTTAGCATATCTGGCAACACAAAGGTTACTAGCTGCTGGACATACTAAAATAGCATTTTTCTCACCTCATATAGGATTAAATGAAAACGGTGTTGTTTATCATCGAATTAAGGGAATCAAAAAAGCATTGGCTGAGGAAGATTTGGCATTTGATGATGAAATTTTCTTTGACGAAACAGAAGTTCAGCAATTAGTTGACCAGCATTCAGAATATACTGCTGTTTTAGCTAATTCTGATTTGTTAGCAATGACTGCGATTAAAGAACTGAAAATACGTAATATTCTAGGTAAATCAATTATTAGTTTTGACAATAGTTTTTTTGCAACCGGACTTGAGCCTGCGTTGACCACTGTTGAACTAAATCAAAAAGAAAAAGGTGAAGCAGCAATTCAGGCGTTGATTGATGCAGAACATGTTAAACAGGTGCCAACAAAACGCATTATCACAATTTCAGGTAAATTAATTGAACGTGACTCGGTGAAAGGAGCCAATAATGACGGAAAAACTTGGATGTAACGAAGTACGCGGAGAGCAATATCGTTTTACTATATTGACTGATCACCTAATTCGGATGGAATATTCAGCCACTGGAGAATTTGTTGATAATGCAACACAAGCAGTGGTCAATCGTGACTTTCCTGCAACCAAATTTGAGGTCCAAGAAAATCAGGACGGATTGGAAATCATCACAGCTGGTCTACACTTGTATTACACGGATGGTGAGTTTTCGCCAGATAATTTGTTCATTGATGTCAAGAGTAACTTAACTGATTATGGTAATCGTTGGGTGTATGGTGACCATGTTGAAACGCTCAAAGGAACAACGCAAACATTGGACGGGGTCGATGGCAGTACTGAGTTACAAGAAGGAATTATTTCGCGGGCTGGGTTTGCCGTCTTGGATGATTCAGACTCGTTTACAATTTTGGAAAATGGCGAGTTAGAAAGTAAAAAGTTTCAGTCTAGTGACCTGTATTTCTTTGCCTACCAACACGATTATCAACAAGCACTCTCGGATTTTTATCACTTATCTGGTCAGGTCCCAATTCTCCCGCGTTTTGCATTAGGTAATTGGTGGAGCCGTTTCTGGCAATACTCTGAAACAAGTTATGTAGAGCTCCTAGATCAATTTAAAGCTGTACAAATTCCACTTGCAGTTGGTGTGTTAGATATGGATTGGCATATTCGTGATATTCCTAAACGCTTCGGGAGTGGTTGGACTGGTTATAGTTGGAATAAGGATCTTTTTCCAAAGCCAGAACAGTTTTTACAACAACTTCATCAACGAGGTTTAAAAGTAACGCTTAATGTGCATCCAGCAGCAGGAATTCGAGCTTGTGAAGATGCTTATCCAGCTATTTCTTCACGGTTAAAGTTAAACGTTTCACTCGAAGAGCCAGCTGTGTTTGATTTCAATAATACTGATTTTCGGAAAGGATATTTTGCTGATGTTCATCATCCGCTAGAAGAACAGGGAGTTGATTTTTGGTGGCTGGACTGGCAACAAGGAAACCAAAGTAAATCACAAGGTATTCCGCCGTTGTGGGCATTGAATCATTATCATTTTTTGGATAGTAGCAAACGGGGGACCGGATTAATCTTGTCACGTTACGCAGGGATTGGTTCACAGCGTTATCCCATTGGCTTTTCCGGAGATAGTATTGTTTCATGGGCTTCGTTAGCTTTTCAACCGTACTTTACAGCGACGGCTTCTAATGTTGGTTATAGTTGGTGGAGTCATGATATTGGTGGGCACATGGAGGGTGTTTACGATGAAGAATTATCATTGCGCTGGTTACAATTGGGGGTATTTAGCCCGATTAATCGCCTGCATAGTGGGGCAAGTTCATTTAGTGGGAAGGAGCCATGGAATTATTCCTTACCAATCGCAAATGGAATGAAAACAATGTTGCAGTTGCGCCATGCTTTGATTCCATATCTGTACACGATGTCCGTACGAAATCATGAGAAAGGCGTGCCATTAGTTCAACCGTTGTATTATCAACATCCAGAAGCTGATGAGGCTTATATACAAAAAAATGAGTATTACTTTGGGTCACAATTATTAGTGGCACCAATTACAACTAAAAGTAATGCCAGCTTAAAAATGGGCAGCACCTTAGTTTGGTTGCCGGCTGGACAATGGTTTGATTTCTTTACGGGGACGCCTTACCAAGGCGATACGACGCTCAAAGTCTTTCGGGCAATCACGGAAATCCCTGTCTTTGCACGAGCGGGGGCGATTGTACCACTGGATGCAAACCCATTGCAGACAAAAGCCGATGAATTGCCAACCAAGCTTCACTGGAAAATTTTTGCAGGGGCATCGAATAGCTTTACGCTCGTTGAAACGTTAGGTGAAAAAACTGTTCGCACGCAGGTTCAACTTGATTGGAAGCAGAAAACGTTAACTGTTACTAATGATGGTGCAACAGAAATTTTGTCCGTTGAACGTGAACATCAGTTTGAAATTATTGGAACTAGTCTATCCGAAACGCTCAGCATGAAGCAAACGGGCACGTTGAGTTTAACGGATTACATGTTGCCAAACACCGTCAATATTGCACCACAGTATTTTGATCGTTTACGACAAGCTGAAATTCCGTACGCATTGAAAGAAACTTGTTGGGCACACTTCCAACAGACGAATGATTATGCAAAGCGAATTAATGCTTTACGCCAAATCGTGACCGGCGAGCAGTTTGATTGGTTGGCTGAATTGCTTTACGTCGAATCAGTCAACGAAAAGGAGGAAATTTAAATGGTTGGTTCTAAGAAAAATAACCGATTGTGGGTGCTACTTTTCTTGCTACCGAGTTTACTTGGGTTTTCAATTTTTATCGCAGGCCCAATTCTATACTCGTTAGGAATTAGTTTTACGGATTGGGATTTGTTGAATCCAATGAAATTTGTTGGGATATCAAATTACCAAAAACTTATCCATGATCCAAATTTTTGGGCGGCATTGAAGAACACAGTCCTCTTTATTATTGGCTACCTGCCATCTGTAATGGCGATTGGATTATTCATTGCTCTGCTACTCAACTCGAAAATGCATTTAAAAACACTTTTTCGAGGAATTTATTTCTTACCAGTTGTGACAAGCTGGGTGGCTGTGTCATTGGTTTGGAAATGGCTGTTTAATCCACAATATGGATTGATTAATTATGGGTTATCGTTGATTGGCATTCATGGTCCCAATTGGTTGACTGACCCGCACACTGCGATGATTGCGATTATAATCACCTCAGTGTGGAAAGATATTGGCTTTATCATGGTGTTGTATCTGGGTGGATTACAAAGTATTTCGCCTTCACTGTACGAAGCCGCTTCAATTGATGGCGCTAATGCATGGCATGTCTTTTGGAAGATCACCTTGCCGATGCTTAAGACTACGACGTTCTTTGTCACGATTATTTCGTTGATCAATTCATTTCAAGTGTTCGATCAAGTTAACATCATGACAGAAGGTGGGCCAGGGAATGCGACGACCGTGCTAGTCCAAAATATTTACAATCACGCCTTTAATTATTTTGAAATGGGTTATGCAGCAGCAATTTCATGGGCGCTATTCTTGATCATCTTTCTGGTTTCAGTCATCCAAATTTGGGGTGAACGGAGGAGCAAGCAATGAGAATATTTCAACAAGTTTTAAAATATGGCATTTTGATTTTAGGAAGTTTTATCATGGTTTTGCCGTTTGTTTGGATGATTTCAACTTCGCTTAAAGCCGGTGGAGCCACGATGGTCTTTCCACCACAATTTATTCCAGAGCATCCAACTTTGGCCAATTATATCGACGTTGTTCAGCGTTTTCCAATGTTGACCTTCTTGAAAAATTCGGTCATTGTTTCCGTAGTGACAACCTTTGGGACTATTTTGATGTCAACATTCGCTGCATATGCATTTGCGCGGATGGAATTTAAATTTCGTGACACACTTTTCTTAGTTTATTTAGCCACGCAGATGATTCCAACCCAAGTGACGATGATCCCACAGTTTATTTTGTTAAAAAATCTAGGATGGATTGATAGCTATCAGGGTTTGATTATTCCAAATATTTTCGGAGTATTTGGAGTGTTCCTAATGAGGCAAGCTTTCTTGGGGGTCCCAAAATCACTGGAAGAAGCAGCGTTTATGGATGGCGCGAATCATTTAGTAGTTTGTTTTAAAGTTTGTTTGCCGTTAGTTAAGACAACGGTAGCAACGCTCAGTATCTTTACGTTTATGAATTCTTGGAATAACTATTTATGGCCACTGATTATTACAAGTAGTCGTGATAAAGCCACTTTGCCTCTTGGATTAGCAATGCTACAGGGGCAGTGGTCGACAAATTGGAATTTGTTAATGGCCGGGGTCGTCATTAGTGTTATCCCAATCCTAGCAGTGTATATTTTTGCTCAAAAGTACTTTATCCAAGGTATGACGATGAGTGGGATGAAAGAATAAAAATATTTCAGCAGTTTGTCACTGTGCTGGTTTTGATAGTTGATAAGCCATCGAGATACGAGATAATAAAAATTATGTTGATGGATTGTCAATTATAAGATGCTAGTGCTTCTACACACATTTATTAAGGAGATTATAGATCATGAAAAAATCAACAATTGGTATTATTGCAGTGGCAGTCGTTGTCGTTGCAGCGGTCGGGGTGTATACATTCACCAAAAGTGGTGGTAGTAGTGGAAAAACAGAAATTGAATACTATAGTTTTAGTGCCAATCCAGATTATGAAAAGCAATTGAATGAGATGGTGGCTGATTTTGAAAAGGAGCACAAGGATATTAAAGTCAATGTGCAACTTGCTCCATTTGACACATATCTGACAAAGATTCAAACATTGTTAGCTGGGGGTAAGGCGCCAGATGTCTTTGAATTAAATTATGAAAATTTCGTTTCGTATGCAAACAAAGGCGTGCTCATGGATTTGTCAAGTTATGTTAAGGATGATAAAGACATTGATCTTGATAATGTGAACAAAGAAGCTTTTGAGGCTTATAAGTTGGACGGTAAACAATACGGGATGACGGAAAGTTTTTCAAATGTTGTTACAATTTACAATAAGGACATGTTTGATGCAGCTGGAGTTGCTTATCCAACCAATGAATGGAAATGGGCTGATGAAACGGCAGCAGCTGAAAAATTAACAAATGCTAGTAAAAGTATCTGGGGAACATATTCACCAGTTACGATGAATGAATTTTATAAAGTTGCAGCACAAAATGGTGGTGCAATTTATGATAAGAACGGTAAGCTCGACATTAATAGTGAGAAGAACGTTGCTGCACTGCAACATATGGTTGATCTCGTCTTGAAGGATAAAGTTTCACCAACTCCCGCTCAACTTTCTGGGCAAGAATCAGGTGATTTGTTCGTGAACGGACAATTAGCGATGGTGCATACGGGAATTTGGATGTTTGAATCCTTCAAAAAAGCAAACTTCAATTGGGATATTGCGGTTGAAGCTGGTAATACGCAAAAAGCTACCCATTTCTTTGCGAATGGCTTGGTTGTGTCTAAGGATACTAAAAAAGCTGATGCCAGTTATGAATTTGTTAAGTTTATGAGTATTAGTAAAGAGGAAGCAGAGATTCGGGTTAACAATTCTTGGGAGTTGCCGATTTTAACGGATAAGACGGTCTTGAAGAGTTATCTCAGTCAAACGCCTCCTTCAGATCGAGAAGTTGTTTTTGAGTCATTGGATTATTTGGTTATGCCACCAGTTTCTAGTATTTACAATAAGTTAAGTACTGCCGCTGATGCAGAATTCCAAAAAGTTTTGTTAGGTGATGAAACACCTAAAGCTGCTCTAGATAAGTTGCAAAAAGAATTTAAGTAAGCAAATAATAACAAAGGTAGGTCGGTCTGATGGAGAAAATGTTTCCCACATTATTGACAATTTTACAAAAATCAAAACAAGATTTAGCATCTGCTCAAACCGATTTTAAAACGTTAGCGCCCTCATCAGATGAATCATTGCCAATTGCTGCGTTGACTGTCTGGTTAAAAGCAAAGATTCAAATTGATTTAGTGGATGCTGATAATGCAATATTGCAACAAATTGAAGAAAACTGGCGTCAACCAATGCTGAATTTATTTGGTGAGCCAGCACAATGTTATACTTCTAATTTGGCATTGTATTATGCGACATTGCAAGAAGCTAAAAATCAAACTGGGCAACTAGCTTTGCAAAAAACGATGACAGCCATTCGTGACTATGTATTTGATGAGCATATTAAGGGAGATCATTCAATTGGCGCTAATAATTCGTTTGGACCGGTAAAAGAAGGTAGTTTAATTGGGTTTAGCGGTGGTGAAGCAACATTTGATGAATTGTTAGCGGTGATTCCATTTGGTTTATTTGCTCCAGAAGATCTGATTGTAGTTGCGGCGGTTCAAAAGTTACGCAAGCAAGCTAGTCCAACTAATGCCATTGATTCCTTATTGCTAGGTCTGTACTATTCAGAAAAATTTGAGTTAGAAACGGCGCTGGAATATTTACAACAGGCGCAACAGGCCGAACAAAACGAAGTGGCTTTGACATTGATTGCGTTACTTCAAGAAGAAATTAATAGCAAAAATGGTGTGAATGACGTGGCTTTTTTACACAAACCACTCGGCAACGGGAATGTTTATGAAACGCTACCAATTGAACGTGTGCCACACTACCCACAACTAGAAACTAAGTGTGTGTTGAATGTACAAATTGTTGGTAGTGATATTGCTCCAGTTTTGATCTTTCCCGACTTATCGTTAGAAATTCAAGGCCAATTGCTAGATGCTAAAGCCCAAATTTATCAGTTTACGGTCGTTGCATCAATGGCGATGAGTCAGCAACCATATTATTTTGAACTTGATGGGCAGTATCGTTCGACTAATTACCATTTTGAAATCGAAGTAAGGCATTCAATCCTGGCGGTGTCATTCGTAGGCGCTAACGAACAGGCTAATGTTTACCAATGCGAAATGGATAATGGAGCTCAGTTGTATCTGTTGGGAAAGGAGCAAGGGATTTCATTTTCGCCAACGTTACCAGCGATCAATGAGCAAACTGAATTAACTAATTTGTGGTGCTACCAAGATTATTTGTTGAGTTGTGCCGGGCAAAAGCTGTCATTGAGTAAAGAACAGCCATTTAGTGTCGCTTCAATTTTAGGTAAAGGGATTTATCGTTTTACGTTTAATTTATTAGATGACCCTCAAACAAATTATTACGGCTTTGGTGAGCGTTATAATGCGATCAATCAACGGGGGAATATACTCGATTGTTTTGTCTACAACCAGTACCGGGATCAAGGGACGCGCACATATTTGCCAATGCCTTACTATGTGACTGACCGCGGGTATGGTTTGTTCATTGATACCAACTATTACACGCAATTTGATTTGCAAAACCATGAACTAGGCGTTGTAAGTGTTACGATCGAGACTGATCCAAATGATTTTGATTTTGAAATCCAAATTTTGACTGGTTCGGTTAAAAAGATGGTGCAACAATTTAGCAAGTACTTTGGTCAGCCTAAAATGGTTCCAATCTGGGCGCTGGGACCGTGGATGTCAAGTAATAATTGGGATCGGGAATCTGTCGTGCGTGCCGAAGTTACTACAACCAACGAACTAGAAATTCCAGCAACGGTGATTGTGCTAGAACAGTGGAGTGATGAGACCACTTATTATATGTGGAATGATGCGACATACCCTACTGATCGAGCCCCACTACCAGTTGATGCGGCAGCCCTTGATTTTCCTGAATGGGGACGCTGGCCCAATCCCCAAAAATTAATTCAAGATTGTCATGCGAATGGCTTGAAATTTATTTTGTGGCAAGTTCCAATTCATAAATATTTAAATCAAGTGAATGATCCACTTAAAGATAACGATGAAACCTACATGTTGAGTCAAGGTTATGCTGTCAAAAATGCTGATGGTACGGCATATCGGATTCCTGAAAACTGGTATACCGATAGCTTGCTCCTTGATTTTACCAATCCGGCTGCGAAAAAATGGTGGTTTGGTAAGCGTCAATATCTAATTGATATGGGCGTCGACGGGTTTAAAACAGACGGTGGTGAAATGGTCTTTGGAGCTCAAGCACGTTTTGCTGATGGTAGTACTGGTCGTAAAATGCGGAACCAATATCCGGCTGAATATATTGCAGCATATTATGAATTTGTTCAACAAAATAATGGGATGACGTTTAGTCGCAGTGGCTATTTAGGAGCTGGTCAATTTCCGGCACATTGGGCTGGCGATGAACGGTCAACCTTTGATGCCTTTCAACGTTCGCTGAAAGCCGGGATTAACTCGGGCTTGTCGGGAGTTATTTTCTGGGGGTGGGATCTTGCCGGTTTCAATGGTGATATTCCAAGTGCTGAATTATTCATGCGAGCAACAGCAATGGCGACGTTTTGTCCCATTATGCAATATCATGCTGAAAGTAAGGGTGAATTTAATCAAGATCGGACACCGTGGAATATTGCGGAGCGCACGGGGGATGCTAAAGTCATTCCGACCTATCGTTATTTTGCCAATTTGCGGATGAATTTGCTACCGTATATTGCCTGGCAAGCCCAACTAGCCTGTGAAAGCGGCCTGCCGTTGATGCAAGCTTTGAAATTGACATACCCAACTGATTCTAGATATGATGATATGTGTGATGAATATTTGTTTGGTGATTCTTTATTGGTTGCGCCAATCATTGTTGAGTCGGCAACTAGTCGTAACGTGATTCTGCCGGCTGGTAAATGGGTTGATTTTTGGACGCATGAAGTATTGACCGGAGCAACGGAAATTGCAGTCACAGTTCCGATTGATCGTATTCCAGTTTATATTCGTGAAAACTCAGTGATTCCATTGAACGTCAATCAAGATACGCCTGAATTAGGGTCTTCAGTTGGCAATGACATTACCAAGTATCAGCAGCAAAAGTTTATTGTGGTTGCCAGTTCGGCCTTTAAAACAACGATTATTGATCATTTGAAAAACGTGATTGAAGTGAATGTGAATTATGAAAATGGCGAACCAACCGTCCAGATTATTGGTGGCAATGAAAACCGTGTCGTAGAAATCATCTCAATATAAGGAGCAAATAAAAATGATAAAAGAGGCGAAGTGGTGGCAACAAGCCGTGGTGTACCAAGTATATCCACGTTCTTATCAAGATACGAATGGCGATGGAATCGGTGATTTACGCGGGATTATTCAACGGCTCGACTATCTCCAAAAACT
>JAITPD010000009.1 GCA_031289615.1 Lactobacillaceae bacterium
ATTCGAACCACCTTCGTTACTAAGTCGCCCAGCTGTATGACACAGCTGCCCAACTAAGTACTGCGGATCGTGTTTTGGTAAGCGATAAATCGCTAACAAAACGCATAATGAATCGTGCAGGGCAATCCGAACGTAAAGAATCTTTAGCGGAGCTGATCAACTTAAAGCACAATATTACGTAACTAGCACAACGCATCAGCTTAATTATGGATTTGGCGTATCATCTCCGCCATCCGTCACATCGCCGCTATCCGGTTGAACCTGTTTCATTCGAGAACTATCCGAACGTGGTTGATCCTTTTCAGGCGCATCAGTTTCGTACAATCCTTGCGTCGTCGTAGAATTATTTTTTGTATACTGGTCCGTTGACTTTGGCCCAAGCGTCTTTTCGAGTTTCTCAAGCTTAGCCAAACCATTTGAGTAATTATAATTTTTCGCAATAATCGGTTTAAATCCCTTTGGTGTGTAGAATCTCAGCAAATCCTTTTGATTAATTGAATCAGAAATATTTAATTGCTCATTAACTTCATCCTGAATTTTAGCAACTTCTGCTTTTTCTGCCTTGGTTGGCTTCTCAATCAGCGTTCCTTCGTGGTTATAAAGCTCTCCACTCACCATGCTGTACTTTGGCGTAATCCAATCTTTATTTCGGAATGCGACAATTTGATTGCGCTTATCGTTAAACAAATCCTGCCCAACATTGACGTATTGTTCAGGATCATCAACTCCAAGCACCCGCAGCATCGTCGGCATGACATCTATTTCACCACCATACGTATGATCAATACCACCGCCGTGCCATCCAGGAATGTTAATCATGAACGGCACTCGTTGCAACTGTTGATTATCCCAATTCGTCCAGTCATCCGCACTCTTGCCCAAAACAGACGCCAAAGACTTGTTTTCAGTATTTGAAATTCCATAATGATCGCCATAAAGCATTACGATTGAAGTTTTCGACAAACCTGATTTATCCAAATAATCATAGAATTCTTTAATTGACTGGTCGAGATAATGATTCGTTTCAAAATAACCATTTACAACCGCAGAGTCAGTATCTGTCGTTTGGAAATTAGGGTCCTTGTCCTGCTCATCTAAACTGTATGGGAAATGGTTCGTGACCGTAATATATTTTGCATAAAATGGTTGCTGCATGCGTTCTAAATAAGGAATTGAATCATAGAACAAAAGCTTGTCCTTGAGCCCATAACCCATCGCCTTTTCACCAGATGTGTCATAATAGCTGGCATCAAAGAAATATTGATAGCCCATATTTTTATAAACATTATTCCGGTTCCAGAAGCTGGCATTGTTTCCGTGGAATACCGCAGAAGAATAGCCTTCAGTTTGATGCAGGATTGCAGGCATCGCTTCAAATGTTTGATCTGCACCATGCGATGCGAACAACGACCCTTGTGGCAACCCGAATGTTCCGGTTTCGAGCATATTTTCGGCATCGGAAGTCTTTCCCTGCCCAACTTGGTTAAAGAAATTGTCAAATGCGACTGTCGAGTCAGAATTATAGATGCTGTTCAAAAACGGCGTAACTTCTTGCCCGTTAATCTTTAGGTTAATACTAAATTGCTGGAACGATTCCAGGTGAATAACAAAGACATTTTTGCCTTTTGCAATCCCTGTGTACTTTGTGACGCCAGATAAATTATGCTTTTTAACATATGCGAGCGCCTTATCAATATCAGATTTTTTCGCTGACTTTCGTTCCTCACGAACACCATGCAAACGCAATCCGTCATAACCGGTAAAGGCATCTAGACCTAAATATTTGACCATATAAGTTGAATCAAATTGGCGTGTAATAAGCTGTGGACGATCAATTTCGCCCAAAGTTAAGGTAATCGTAAAGAGGAAAATTGCCAACGTTGAAAATGCAAATCCCATAAACTTTTGTGTTGGGACGCGATCGAACTTGAACTTTTTCATGAAGAACAAGACAATGAAGACCACGAAATCAATCCAAAAGAAGATGTCGTGGATATTCGTCAAAGCTAATCCTGATGCACCGAGCCCTTGATTGACCTTGTTATAGCCCATCATTGTTGCAACTGACATGAAATCAGTAAATTCGCGATAATAAATAACATTCAGGTATAATAATAGTGTGTTTAAGAAATACAAAACAATTGCAATTGGGTAAAATAGGCGCGCCTTTCTGAAATAAAACGCCAAGCCAATTAACAAGAGTGGCAACGGAAGTGGATTGATGATTGTTGTAATCACTTGAATAACACTTGACCCACTAAATAGATTGAAGTCCATGATGTAGGCCATCATGCTTTTAGCCCAGAACAAAATAACGAGCAGCAAAACAAACCCAACTCGTGATTTTAACCAATCAATTCGACTATAGTGTCTCAAAATTATTCTCCTCTTTCTACAAAAACTTTTTACGTTGTTACTTTATCATACTATTTTTTTATGTGACTGTATTATTATATACTAAGTGCTCTAATTAAAGATTAAAGTCTCGGAGGAAATTTCGATGAATAACACAGAACTTATCATTAGCAAACAGTACGGAACTGGTCAATTAAGTGACTGGGCCCTTGAAATCAGGCGCCAAGTTTTTATCAATGAGCAAAATGTTCCACTTGATTTAGAAATTGACGACCTTGATGACAAAACAACCCATTACGTTGGCTTCCGTGGTGATCAACCTATAACAACTGCCCGGGTTCTGGTCAACGAAGAGGAAAATAGTTGGCACATTCAACGAGTTGCAACTCTCGCAAACGAACGTGGCCATGGTTACGCGCATAAAATTATGCAAACTATCATTGAAGATGCCGAAATTGCTGGAGTTAAGCATCTTGAATTAGGTGCGCAACTGACTGCACAAGCTTTTTATGAAAAATTAGGATTCAGAACATTTGGAACAACTTTCATGGACGCCGGAATTGAGCACATTAATATGATTCATGAAATTTAACATGGCTCTAAAATTATAAACCGCACATTGCTAGTTATGAAACTCTTGGTCATTTTTCACTTGCGTGTTGTATTTTCGATAAAGATAGTAAGTGGCGACACGGTCCCATTCGACTTTTAATTTCGGCGAACCGAAATTTAGTCGAATTGGTGCCGCTACCTCGCTCAATCACCTACTATCATCATCTCAATCCACCACGCTTTAAATAAAATGACCAAGATGTGTCAGTAACTATTGTCATTTGCTTGATCAGCGGAGCGATTCTGTCATCAGATGACCAGCCCTTGCCGAATCTAGCCGAACCTTTTCACGCGTGCTTTAGCGCCGTGAAATTGGCGAATTATTTCGCCATTCGAACCACCTTCGTTACTAAGTCGCCCAGCTGTATGACACAGTTGCCCAACTAAGTACTGCGGATCGTGTTTTGGTAAGCGATAAATTGCTAACAAAACGCATAATGAATCGTGCAGGGCAATCCGAACGTAAAGAATCTTTAGCGAAGCTGAGCGACCCGAATATAACATTCAATTAACGCCACAGCTTATAAAGTAAACCTCCTAAATTGGCCTTTGTACTAACCAATTCAAGAGGTTTTTTAATCTTCGCGTTTAACTATGCATACTTTACTCGCCCACAAGTTACAACAGAAATAAATTCTTCATAAGAACATGTCAAGAATGCCCGGTATGCTAATTGATCATTGGCCGGAATCATGAAATTAAGAATATCATCAACCTTATTCCACAACAACCTAGCAGCTTCTTGATCATCCGTGAAAGCTAATTGTGTAATTTGCACAATCTTCTTAACGAAACTTTGATGCCATTGCAACTTAGGCAAAGGCAAGTCAACCAAATACCATGTGATTTCCTTAACAGCTTGAATGTCATTTTCACGATAAGCTGCCATCAAGAAACGGAACTGGCTATACGCAATATATTGAATTCCATAATTTGCATATGCGCGATCTTGAATTGCGTCATCATTGTTAAGCTTAGCAATCTCAATCACGCGATCAATATGGTTACGCATCCGGCTTGTAATCAATTTCACGTCTTCATAATCTGTAAAATCAATCAAATATGCAAACAGCTTATAATCGTTTTCAGTGAAGAAATTCAATGTTGAAAAGAATTGCCCAACTGCCTTACCAATTCGACGGTACAATTGATCCTTTAGCGCATCATCTTCGGTTGCATAAATATTTTCAATCAAACTTACCAAATAAGCAGAATCGTGCGTCTTCTTCCAAATCCGCAGCGCCATCTCGATTCCAACTTCATTTAATTCAATCTTTTTATTTGCTTGACCCTCTTCAGCAACTGCATCCTTAACCAACTCTGGATTGTCCAAATAGGCATGCAACCACAATTCATCCGGTGACACCCCCATAGTTAGCAAGATGTTATGCAAAGTCGTCGCAGAAACTTTTCCGTGACCTTGCAGATAGTCATACAAGCGTGACCGTGAAATATCAACGTACTTCAACATGTTGGGCACCGATACTGCTCGCTCGTTCACAAGATGAATTACTGAACCGCGCAGCATCTCGCTACTTAGTGTATTCTCTGTCATAATCATGTCCTCTTCTCTCGAACTGACTACGTATTTAAACGTATAGTATGTATTATTTACAGATTGATTGTATCTGATAAAAAAGACAATTACAACCTGTAAACGCATAATGCAGAACTTATTTCACAAAGGTTCGATTCGTCTTCACGTGGAAGTATTAAAAAATTCACATTTATTTTGTTATCCCGCTTTTCTTCCGAGATTTAGGAAAATGTCAGCAAAAATAAAAAGTTGAATGCTTCACCAATTTCTCGGCCCACATTCAACTTATTAACTAGCAAATATTCAATTAATCATCTTGCTCTGAATCTGATGCATCATCTTCAGCGCGCGCAATCAATTCAGCAACTTCAGCTGGTTGTTGCTCTTCGGAAGTCGTTGCTGCTGACTCTGCATTTCCAGCTTCATCAGGTGCAACCACTTCTTCATCTTCTTCGTGATCCACTTCGGCAAATGTTGCTACCTTCGCATCATCACCAAGACGCATCAAGCGAACTCCTTGTGTTGAACGACCGGTCTGCGAGACTGATTCAACCGTAAAGCGAATCATGACTCCTTGATCAGTTGTCAGCATGATATCTTCATCACCACTCACGACAACCACACCAACAAGAGGACCATTCTTTTCCGTGATATTGGCAGTCTTAATTCCCTTACCACCACGGCCCTTCACAGGGTATTCATCAACAGCCGTCCGCTTTCCATAACCATTTTCGGTAATGACTAGCACTTCATCGCCATCATGACGAACATCAGCTCCGACAACGTAATCTCCTTCACGAAGACGAATTCCACGAACTCCCGCGGCTGAACGTCCCATTGAACGAATATCAGTTTCGTTGAATGAAACTGAGTAACCATTGTGAGTTCCAATGAAAATCTCTTGATCGCCATCACTGGTAATTACAGAAATCAATTCATCATCCTCACGCAGCGTCAAAGCCTTCAACCCGTTTGTCCGAATATTACCAAAGGCAGCAACCGGTGTCCGCTTCACCACTCCATTACGAGTCGTGAAGAATAAGAAGGCCTCAGATTCTGAAGCTTCACCACGAACGTTGACTACCTTTGTAACTTGTTCGTTCTCATCAAGCTTTCCAAGCAAATTAATCACTGGAATACCCTTGGCTGTGCGACCGTATTCAGGAATTTCATAACCCTTCATTCGGTAAACTTTCCCAAGACTTGTGAAGAACAGCAAAGTATCGTGTGTTGAAGTTCCGATCAATTGATCAATATAATCATCATCATTCAAGCCCATTCCTTGCACACCACGGCCTCCACGATTTTGCGCGCGGAATTCAGATGTAGCAACACGCTTGATATATCCACCATTTGTCAGCGTGACAATAATATCTTCTTCTTCAATCAAATCTTCATCTTCAAGGTTTGTGACGTCACCGACTTGCAACTCTGTTCGGCGAGGATCACCATGCTTTGATTGAATATCAAGCAATTCTTGATAAATGATTTCATCAACTCGTTCAGGCTTAGCAAGAATATCTTTCAAATCTGTAATCAAGGCCATCAAGCCATTGAATTCTTCTTCAATCTTGTCGCGTTCCAAACCGGTCAAACGAACCAAACGCATGTCCAAAATGGCTTGTGACTGCTTATCTGACAATGAATACTCATTAATCAAGCGATCCTTGGCGATTTCGGCAGTCTTTGAACCACGAATAATTGAGATAATCGCGTCGATATGGTCTAAGGCAATTCGCAATCCTTCAAGAATGTGCGCACGCGCCTCAGCCTTCTTCAATTCAAAGTTCGTCCGGCGAGTAATGACTTCTTGTTGATGCTTCAAATATGCAACCAAGATGTCTTTAAGACCCAACAACTTTGGCTCACCATCTTGAACGGCCAACATGTTAAAGCTAAAACTCGTTTGCAACAAAGTGTTTTTATACAAATTGTTCAAAACAACCGAAGCTGATGCGTCCCGGCGAATATCAATCGCAATCCGGTAACCTTCACGATCTGATTCGTCGTTGGCTCCAGAAATCCCTTCAACTCGCTTATCACGCGCCAATTCGACAATCCGTTGAATCAAACGTGCCTTGTTGACCATGTATGGCAACTCAGTCACGACGATTTTTTCTTTACCACTCCGATCGGTTTCAATATCAACCTTTGCTCGAACCGTCACATGGCCTTTACCAGTTTCGTAAGCCTTACGAATTCCAGCTTTTCCCATGACAATTGCGCCAGTTGGGAAATCAGGTCCAGGAATTGCTTCCATCAATTCAGTCGTTGTAATATCAGGGTTCTTCATCAACATGTGTAATCCGTTAATGACTTCACCTAAATTGTGTGGTGGAATATTGGTTGCCATTCCAACAGCGATTCCAGTTGCTCCATTGACCAACAAGTTTGGGAAACGTGCAGGCAAAACGGCTGGCTCACGGTCAGTTCCATCATAATTATCAACGAAATCAATCGTATCTTTATTGATGTCGCGCAACATTTCTGTCGCAATCTTTGACAAACGTGCTTCGGTATAACGCATGGCGGCGGCAGGATCACCGTCGACTGAACCAAAGTTTCCGTGCCCATCAACCAGCATGTTCCGGTAACTAAAGTCTTGCGCCATTCGAACCATGGCTTCATAAATCGCTGAGTCTCCGTGGGGGTGATACTTTCCCATGACGTCTCCAACGATACGCGCTGACTTCTTGTGCTGCTTATCAGGCGTGACACCCAGTTCATTCATTCCATACAAAATCCGGCGGTGCACTGGCTTCAACCCATCTCGTACATCAGGCAAAGCACGTGCGACAATGACGGACATCGCATAATTCAAAAACGAATTACGCATTTGATCGCCAAGGGGGGCGTTTTTAATTCGCCCAGCTTCTTGTCTTTCTTCTTCGGCCATTTTTACTCCATCCATCCTTTCACTAAACTCAATAATGTTTCTTCACTAATTCAATGAAAAATTTCAACAAAATATCAAGTAATTTTAAACGTCTAGCTCAGCATATCGAGCGTTTTCTTCGATAAATTCACGACGAGGCTCAACATTATCACCCATCAACATGCTAAAGACTTGATCTGCTTCAACGGCATCATCAAGCTCGACACGCAACATGCGGCGACGTTCAGGATCCATGGTAGTCTCCCACAATTGTTCGGCGTCCATTTCACCAAGACCCTTATACCGTTGAACAACAGGCTTTGGACTTGGCGGCAATGTTGGCAACAACTCATTTAGTTCCTGATCTGTGTCAAGATATTGCATGAACTTTCCTTGGCGCACTTGATACAAAGGTGGCTGCGCGATATAAACGTAGCCTGCCTCCAACAATGGTCGCATGTAACGATAGATTAACGTCAACAGAAGCGTTCGAATGTGCGCTCCATCGACATCGGCGTCGGTCATGATGATCAATTTATGATAATTAACCTTCGCAACTTCGAATTCATCTCCAAAGCCTGTTCCCATCGCTGTAAACAATGAACGAATTTCTTCGTTGGCCAGGATCGTCTTCATTTGGGCCTTTTCAACGTTCAAAATTTTTCCACGAATTGGCAGAATGGCTTGCGTCAAACGTTCCCGTCCTTGCTTGGCAGAACCACCGGCTGAATCACCCTCGACAATAAATAATTCTGAAATAGCTGGGTCTTTTGAAGTGTTGTTCGCCAATTTACCTGGCAAGTTTGAAATCTCAAGGCCAGTCTTCTTACGTGAATCTTCACGCGCACGCTTAGCAGCCAAACGCGCCTTCTTAGCTGACATTCCCTTTTCAACAATCTGCTTGGCAACCGTTGGATTTTCTAACATGAAGCGCTTAAAGGTGTCATTAAACATGCGATAAACGGCTGAACGAGCATCAGAGCTTCCCAACTTGGCTTTCGTCTGACCTTCGAACAAAGGATCTGGGTGCTTCACTGAAACAATCGCAGTTAATCCTTCACGCAAATCGTCAATTGTTAATGCATCATCACTTTCCTTCAATTGACCATTTTGACGCGCATAATCATTAATTACACGAGTTAACGCAGTCTTAAACCCAGTTTCGTGAGTTCCACCTTCCCAAGTGTTGATATTGTTTGTAAATGACAATAAGACATTTGACCGGTAATCGTCTGTGTACTGCAAAGCTACTTCGACTTCAATTCCATTTTCAGTCCCTTCAACATAGACAGGTTCTTCAAAAATAGGAGTCTTATTACGATTTAGATATTTAACGTATTCTTTCAAACCACCTTCGTAAAAGAAAGTTTGTGTTTTTGGCGTTTCTTCACGATTATCAGTAAATGAAATCCGCAATCCTTTGTTCAAAAAGGCCAACTCACGAACACGATCAATCAAAATCTTTGAATCAAAGACGATTGTTTCTTGGAAAATATCTGGATCCGGAACGAAATGGACAATGGTTCCACGCTCAACTAAAGCACCTTCTGCAGAAACTTCAGTGATGTGTTGCTTAGTCCGACCACGTTCAAACTCCATGTAATAACCTTGGCCATCACGGACAACAGTAACATCTAGCTGAGTTGAAAGTGCGTTTACGACCGACGCACCAACTCCGTGCAGTCCACCAGAAACTTTATAACCACCGCCATCAAACTTTCCACCTGCGTGCAAGACCGTAAAGACCGTCTCAAGCGCAGATATTCCAGTCTTCTTTTGCACATCGACAGGAATTCCACGACCATTATCAGTCACAGTTACGGAATTATCTTTTTCAATAATAACTGCCACGTGATCGGCAAAGCCAGCCATCGCTTCATCAATTCCGTTATCGACAATTTCCCAAACTAAATGGTGCAATCCTTGACTACTGGTTGTTCCAATATACATTCCTGGACGCTTACGAACCGCTTCAAGCCCCTCAAGGACCTCAATTTGACTCGCATTATAGTCGTCGGCATTAGTGTGCATTTTCCCAGCTTCTTCATGCTCTTCAACTGGTGTTCGTTGTTCTTCGTCAGCCATTTAAAACTCCTCCCTAATATGATGTTAACTCTGGGTTCAGTCATCTTCTTGCTCAGAATTAACTATCAACTTACCGTTTTTTACGTTAAAAATTTTTGGTTCTTTAATTAATTGCTTTGCCACGTCGCTCAATGAAGGGGTCGTGATAAACGTTTGAACCTTGTCTTGCATTGCTGTTAATAAGTGTGTTTGTCGTGATGCATCTAGTTCAGAAAGCACATCATCTAACAATAAGATTGGGTATTCGCCAGTTTCGCTTTTCATTAAGTCAATCTCAGCTAATTTAACCGCTAAGGCCGTCGTTCGCTGTTGACCTTGTGATCCGAAAACGGCAACATCGTGGTCATTCACAATAAATTGCAAATCATCTCGTTGGGGGCCCAATAATGTGGTTCCCATAAATATTTCGCGTATTTTCAATTTTTCAAAGCGCGCTAACATTGCTTTTTTAATTGTTTCACGCGATTCCAATTCATCTGCATTTAACTGTGAAACATAATTAATATGCAAATTTTCATGGCCTTGCGTAATCGCCGCATGCACCGGAGCAGCTGCAGCATCTAAATTTTTTAGCAAAATCAAGCGCCGTTCAACCAACTCACTGCCATATTCAACCAATTGATCCGTTAAGACTGACAAAAACAATTCATCCGTGCTTTGTTTGGTACTCAACTGCTTTAAATACTGATTTCGTTGTTTTAAAACCGCTCGATATTGATTTGCCACATACAAATATTTTGCATTCATTTGGCTGAACTCACGGTCGATAAAATGCCGGCGATTTTGCGGTGAACCTTTTACCAAATCCAAATCTTCTGGCGCAAACAAAATCACATTCATCTGACCAATATAATTAGCCAATTTCGCCTGATCTAAATGGTTCATGCGCGCTTTTTTGCCTTTATTTGTAAAAGATAAAGAAAGCGGAATTTTGCCATAATTACGTTCCACAATGCCGCTAACGACTGCTTCCTTGCCATCCCAGCCAATCAATTCTTTGTCAGAAGTGGTCCGATGAGAACGGGTCAAAGCCAGCACATAAATTGCTTCTAATAAATTTGTTTTACCTTGCGCATTCGGGCCTAAAAAAACATTGACTCTAGGTGAAAACTCGGCATTTACTTCTGCATAATTGCGAAAATTATCAAGCTTAAGCGACAAAAGATGCATTAATCAAATTTTGGAGTTGCTCCGTCACCATTGATGATGTAGCGCTCACCATCTGGCAAAGCAACAATATCGCCAGGATATAATTTGCGTCCACGTCGATCATCAGGTTCTTGATTTACAAGGACTTCATTTTCACGAAGATACCACTTTGCTTGTCCGCCAGTCGCAATTGTACTGGTTTCTTTGAGCAATTGACCGAGTGTAATATAGGGTGTTGTGATGGACAGTTCTGTTGCCAAAGTAATGTCCTTTCTATCGCAATCATACGATTTAAAAAAATTAAGGATCCTAGCAATTTAGGATTCTACTCTGTGTTCAATTATACCATTTTTTCACCTTAAATGTCGTTTTTCGCCTTTAATTTAACTTCTAAGCGTTTTTCTTTCAAAAATACAAAAAAAGCCAAAGTGAACTATTAACGCTCATTTTGGCTTTTTGTCATGGTTTTGTAATTTTATTTAAATTATCAAGTATTGTTAGTTACACAATATCTTGGCCATTTTTCAATTGCGTGGTAGTTTTTCAATAATGATAGTAAGTGGCGACACGGTCTCATTCGACTTTTAATTTCGGCAAACCGAAATTTAGTCGAATTGGTGCCGCTACCTCGCTTGACCACCTACTATCACCATTTCAAACCACCACGCTTTAATAAAATGACCAAGGTGTTTGCTGATCAGCGAAGTGATTCTGTCGTCGGATGACCAGCCCTTGCCGAATCTAGCCGAACCTTTTCACGCGTGCTTTAGCGCCGTGAAATTTGCAAATTATTTTGCAATTCGAACCACCTCCGTTACTAAGTCGCCCAGCTGTATGACACAGCTGCCCAACTAAGTACTGCGGATCGTGTTTTGGTAAGCGATAAATCGCTAACAAAACGCATAAATCCGAACGTA
>JAITPD010000038.1 GCA_031289615.1 Lactobacillaceae bacterium
CATTTTTCGCGAAAAATTACGAAAGAAAAGCAACAGAACTTTTAAATTCCGCTGCTTGATCTTGAATGGTTAATTTACTTGATTTTTTGTTCATCAGTCCTATTTGACGTAGAACCGAACTTTTAAATTCCGCTGCTTGATCTTGAATGGTTAATTTACTTGATTTTTTGTTCATCAGTCCTATTTGACGTAGAACCATAAGGTTACGCTATTATTTAATTTGCGCCTTCGTCAATTCATCTTGTGCAATTTTTGCCAAAATCTCTGAAAAAGTTTTATCATCATTAAACGGACGCACCACGTCAAATTGTTCGCCACCAAACTCCATGAAAGCATCGTGGTTCTCAACGTGAATCTCTTCAATGGTCTCAATACAATCAGCCACGAACGCCGGTGTCGCCACGAGGACTTTGCGCACATTTTTCATTGGCAAGCCCGTCAAAGTTTGCTTCAAATATGGCTTCAACCATGGCATTGGACCAAATTTAGACTGAAAGGCTTGCATCGTGTTTTCATTATTTAGCTGTGGTAACCGTTGCAAAATTCCCCGCGTTGTCGCATTGACGTGCTCAAGATATGGATCACCTTTTTTCACATATGACTGAGGAATTCCATGGTAGCTCAAAATTAACCGATCATATTTTCCTGCATTCCACTGCTCACCAATCTTTTTCGCCAACAAATCCAGGTAGCCGACGTTGTCATAAAAACTCTGCACAAAATGCACTGGGATTCCCGTCGCCGCAACCTGTTCTTCCATCGTCTTGGTCGTTGTCATGGTATATTGCGGAAAGAGCGGTACGACCACTATCTCTTCTGCTCCGGCATCCACCAACGCTTTTAGCTGAGTTTCAATCCGAGGCAAGCGATAGGTCATTGCATATTTCACAATCCAATCAGGCAATAACGCTTGAACCTGCTCTGCTTGAATGCGCGTGTATTTCAGCAAAGGTGACTCACCATTGTCCCAGATTCGTTCGTACAAAGTTGCAGAATGCCAAGCACGCGTTGGCAAGATAAATCGATGCAAAATTGGCTTCCACAACCAGCGGGGCATCTGAATCACATTGGGGTCCGACAAAAATTCGTCTAAATAAACATGCACATCCTCAGTCGTGGGTGCATCCGGCGTTCCTAAATTAACTAATAACAAACCTTTTTGCATTTTAAACTCCTAAATCAAACCAGCAGCGTAATTCCCAATTGATGGGAACAAATAAACTAAGCGCGCAAGTTCTACCGGCGTATAACCAAACTCAATCGCTGGCAATAACGTATTAATCACATCTTCTGCCTTATCTGAAATCTCAACAGCGCCAACTAATTTACCTGTCGCTTGCTCAAAAATCAAAGCATTTTCGCCAAGTGTCTCATTTTCAACTTGCCGATACCAATCAGCAGCAACTTGACTGGTCTTAACTGTATAACGCTCTGGCTGTGCAAGTGCTTCGTCCAATGAAACCCCAACCTGTGCAATTCGTGGCGAAGTATAGACCACCGTTGGAATCACAGGGTACTCAATCGCAGTGGTTTGCTCACCTGTCAGATGGCGCATCAGATACATTGATTCGTAAACCGCAGTCGGCGTCAGCTTTCCTTGAGGCTTATCCAAAACATCCCCCGACGCATAAATATTTGACACCGTCGTTTGCAACTCGTCATTCACAACGATTCCATTTTTGTTAAACTTCACACCAACCTTCTCCAAACCAATTCCTTCAACGTTTGGCACTCGTCCCGTTGCGTTCAAAACCCAATCTGCGTCATAGCCACCCTGATCTGTCTCAACGACAAAGGCTGTTCCACTTTTTTGAACGGCATTAGTTGTCACGTCGCGAACAATTTTAACCCCACGCGCCTGCAAATCAGTCAGCATAATTTCAACGTATTGCTTTGGGAACTGCTTCAGCGCTTGACCATGACTGAACAAGACTGTCACATCTGCGCCGGCTGCATTCGCAATCGTAGCAAATTCCAGCGCAATGTAGCCAGAACCAATGATCACCATCTGCTTAGGCATTTGTGGGAGCGCCATGAAGTCCGTTGAATTGTTGAGGTACTCTTGACCCGGAATATCGAGCTCACGAGTCCGCAATCCTGTTGAAAGCACAATTTTGTCGGACGTAATTTTTTCACCATCAACAACAATCGTGTGCGCGTCTTCAAGGGTTCCCCGTCCATGAATCAACGTGATCCCGTTTCCAGTCATGAACCCTGCGATCATATCAGGCAAAACGTTGATCACTGCATCTTTGTGTTGCACGTTTGCAGACCAATTCAGTTGGATTGAGCCCTCAACGTTGCCAGTTGCTTGCAAGCGTTCGAATTCGCGCTGTAATTGAACCGGTGCGTCAAGCAAAATTTTGGCATTACATCCGTAGTTTGGGCACGTTCCACCAATTTTGTCGGCTTCAATCACCCCAACTTTGTAGTCCTTGGCCGCCAAAGGAATTGCCCCGTCAAACGTCCCATGTCCGCTTCCTAAAAACACAACATCGTATTGATACTCATTTGTTTTTGCCATTATTATCTCCCCATCTTTCTAATTTAAAACAACTGCAATCTGATTTTGATAATACGCCATGACAATTGTGAAACATCGTACTTGTTGTAATACGCTTGGTCATTTTTTACTTGCGTGGTGTCTTTTCAATAATGATAGTAAGTGGCGACACGGTCCCATTCGAATTTTAATTTCGGCAAGCCGAAATTTAATCGAATTGGTGCCGCTACCTCGCTGGATCACCTACTATCAGCATCTCAATCCACCACGCCTTGAATTAAATGACCAAGGTGCTTGTAAATTAGCTTATCAGCGTAGCGATTCTGTCGTCGGATGGCCAAGCCCTTGCCGAATCTAGCCGAAATTTTTCACGCGTGCTTTAGCGCCGTGAAATTGGCGAATTATTTCGCCATTCGGCATGAATCGTGCAGGGCA
>JAITPD010000041.1 GCA_031289615.1 Lactobacillaceae bacterium
CATTTTTCGCGAAAAATTACGAAAGAAAAGCAACAGAACTTTTAAATTCCGCTGCTTGATCTTGAATGGTTAATTTACTTGATTTTTTGTTCATCAGTCCTATTTGACGTAGAACCAAACAAAAGAGCCTGGAATTAAACATCCCAGACTCATACAAATCTATTTTAATCAGCTAAATTACGTTCATGGAGAGATAGATTAAAGATTCGCCATATTGCCAATGCTAAAATCCACGTAATTGCAAATATTCCGACCAACACAAATCCCATTTGATTAAAGTCAAGCTTGCCCGCCCAATTTGTAATACCATTTTGCCAGTTAAAGATACTGCTCAACGCTTGAATCAAGTCAACAATCCCAATGAAGCCGGCCGCCAAAATTGAAATGCACGTGATAATCAAATTGTAATAAACTTTTCGAAACGGTGAAGCAAAAATCCAATTATAAGCGCTACTCATGAAGAAGCCGTCAAGCGTGTCCATCAAGCACATTCCAGCAGTGAACAACAGTGGAAATGCCAGCGCTCCGTACCATGCAACACCCGCTCCTGCAGCAGTGGCAGATGTACTAAGAACCGCAATTTGGGTCGCAGTATCAAATCCTAATCCAAATAGAAAGCCAACCAACACCACTTGCCAGTTATGATTAATCAGGCCCAGAAGACGACTGAAGATTTGATATATTTTTGACTCTTCAAATTTATCATCTGCCACCCCGTGTTCACGATATTGTAGGAAACTGCGCCAAATGTTAATCAGGATAAACGTATTCACCACCGCTAAGAAAATTAGCATAGTGGCTGCAACCATTGTCCCAACTCTCCCACCAATCACTTCAAAAATCGGCATCGAATGCTTGGCCCATTCAACAAACAAAACAGTCACCAAAGTCATCAAGACCACCACGAGAGAATGCCCAAACGAGAAGCTAAAGCCAACTCCGCGAGTGTTCTTGCCATCATTTAGCATTTTTCTAGTCATATTATCAATCGCAGCAATATGATCAATATCAAAGGCATGGCGTAACCCGAATGTCAGCGATAAAACCGCCATCCCAATCATTTCTGGATGAACTGCCGCACTCGACCACAGAAGTAGCAAACCCGAAATCAAGAGCAGAATAATAAATCCACCATAACGAATTACATCAAAATAAATCGAACCTTTTAAGCGCATTTTTTTGCTCCGTTTCCTCGTATAATGTTAACTTAAATTATACTATTGAAACACGAAGAATATATGAATTATAGTTAATGTAAATAAAAAGAGCATTTCTGCTCCTAATCCCGTTTTAACCGATCCTGCCATTCATCTAACTGCTTAATAAATGACTTACTGCGCAAATGAATTCCAACATGGTCATCATAGATTTTATCCATCACTCTCGCCATCTCTTGCTTGGTCTCAGACTTCAAACTTAGTGAACCAAGTTGCGTCAATGATGTAGCATTTAGCTTTGAAAGAATTAAAATTGCGCGTGGGTCAGCATTTAAGCGATATTCGTCATTGGCAAAATGATTTTGACAAATAGTTCCTTGCAACTCCTCTGAAAAATCCATTGGCAAATCAGACCGCCCACAAACTACACATTTGCCCCACGTTAGATCAAATCCAAACGCTGGCAAAAGCGCTAATTCGAAATAATTAGCTAGTCCTTGCGCATCAAAATTTTCTTCTAGCTTAGTCAGAGCCAATACTGCTAGGTCAAACCAATTCTCAATTGGTTGATCATCCACGAAAGCCGAATCAATTAACCCAAGAATATAGGTTGCATATGCATTCAGTTCAATGTCGGCCATTAACTTTCGCGGTAACCGAGCAGCCTTGACATCATCTACAAAGCTCAACCCCGTTTGATTGAGGGTTCCTTCATACGTTGCATGGGTTAGTGGCTGTAATTCAGCTGCAATCCGGTTGCGCTTTGACTTTCCATTTTTGATAAAGAACATCTTTTTACCGGCTTCACGCGTTAGAATCTTAACCAGTAAATCCCGTTCTTTATGCTCACGTTGGTACATCACGATGCCTTCAAATGTCATAATTCGTTTATCTACCATTGAAGGACCTCCCGAAGTTTAACGCGTTTTAAATATCTGAATCTTCCTTATAACCATACGTTTGAAGCGCTTGAGGTTTGTCACGCCAGCGATCCTCAACCTTGACCCACGTTTCCAAGAAAACCTTGTCGCCTAGCAAATGTTCGATGTCTTTACGTGCGCGAATTCCAATTTCCTTGATCATCGCTCCTTGCTTACCAATCACGATATTCTTTTGGGTTGGGCGCTCAACGACAATCGTTGCTTGCACGTGCAAATGTCCTTCGTCTTGTCGTTCAATCTTGTCAATCACAACAGCTACAGAATGAGGCACTTCTTGACGAGTCAATTGCAAAACTTTCTCCCGGATCAATTCAGCCATGATAAAACGCTCTGGGTGGTCTGTAATCTGGTCAGCAGGATAATATTGTGGCCCAGCTTCCATGTGATCCATTCCAAATTGGAGAAGTTCGTCGACGCCATCACCCTTCAATGCAGAGATTGGGAAAATTTCAGCAAATTCCATCTGTGCTTGATAATCAGCAATAATCGCCAACAAATCTTGGGGTTCAACCAAATCAATCTTGTTGATAATCAAATAAACCGGTGTCTTGGTATCCTTTAAGCGGTGAATAATAAAGTCATCACCACCACCACGCGGTTGATCAGCGTTGACAATCATCCAAACCATGTCGGCCTCGCGAATGGCTGACATCGCCGTCTTGACCATGTAATCTCCCAATGAATTTTGGGGCTTATGAATTCCAGGGGTATCCAAGAAGACAATTTGTCCCTCGTCAGTTGTATAGATACCTTGAATTTTATTCCGGGTTGTCTGCGCTTTTGGCGACATGATCGCAATCTTTTCGCCAATCATTTTATTTAGCAACGTTGACTTACCAACGTTTGGGCGTCCAACAAGGGCAATAAAGCCTGACTTAAATTCTTCTTTACTCATTTTTCTCTCCTTCAAAGTGAAGCAAACTGCTTATTAACAAATTTCTCAGTATATATTTTCATGATACGCAATTATTTATAAATTGGCATAAGTCAGCTACGCTAAAGATTCTTTACGTTCGGATTGGCCCTGCACGATTCATGCAGAATGGCAAAATAATTTGCCAATTTCACGGCGCTAAAGCTCGCGTGAAAAATTCCGGCTAGATTCGGCAAGGGCCGGCCATCCGACGACAGAATCGCTTCGCTGACTTATTATAATAACTTACAATGAATCTAAGAAAACCTAAAAATAAAATTATTCAAAATACTTATAGCAAATCGTTCTAAACATCAATTCCAAGCATTTTTTCGATAATCGGTAACAAATACGGTAAAAAGACAATCACGCCAACCGCCATCGCGAACAGGACCGCGAACACCACCGCTCCAGCCGCTACATCTTTCGCAGTTTTAGCCAGCGGATGATATTCGTCCCCGACAATCAAATCAACCATGGCCTCAATCATTGTGTTGACAAACTCTGACATGATGACCGCAAAGATTGCCATCGCCAGCCACAACCAATCTTGACGGTGCACGTGCAAAGCAAATCCAACATAAATAATCACAGCTGCAGCAAAGATATGAAAGCGCATGTTCCGCTCACGAACCAGCAACTGACCAATTCCTTCAATGGCATGGCCAAAAGACTGCAAAAAATGCGAGTTCTTTTCAACTTGCATCTGCTGTTCTGGCGTAATTGGCTGTGGGCCCTTTTTACCTTGTAAGTCCATAACTATCTAATATCTCCCGTTGCAGTCCAAACATCTCTTTCTCTTCGGCATCCCCGCGCATGTGATCGTAGTTATTCAAGTGCAAGAAGCCATGCACAACTAGGAATCCCAATTCACGTTCAAACGAATGCTCTAGAAAATCTGCCTGTTCAGCAACCTTATCCACTGAAACAAAAATGTCGCCAATGTTTTTGGCCAACTCCGCACTCATTTCTTCATCAAAGACAATCGGAAAGTCATCGTCGTCATCTTCTAATGCGAACGAGATCACGTCAGTCGCTTTGTCCAAGCCCCGATACTCTTTATTAATCCGTTGAATCTCAGCATTGTTTACAAAAGTCACGGACATCTCGGTATTATCTGGGAGCTTTAAATAACTTCCAGCATAGTCTAAAACTTTCTGCACTAGTTTGAGGTGCGCTTCTGAAACGCCCTTTTCTGTTTGGTCATAAATTGCCAAATCCATTATCATTCACCTTCTGAATCTTTCATTCGCTTTGCTATTTGTGCTTGTTTTTGGGCTTCTATTACACTGTCGAAATGGTCATACGCTTGAATAATCGCTCCAACCACCGGATGACGCACCACATCGGCTGCATCAAACTCAATAAACTCAATGTGTCCAACGTTTTGCAATATTTTTTGCGCCATGATCAGACCAGAAGTCACTCTATTAGGCAAGTCAACCTGTGAAATATCACCGTTTACCAACATCCGTGAACCAAATCCCAACCGCGTTAAGAACATTTTCATTTGTTGTGGAGTTGTATTTTGCGCTTCATCTAAAATAATAAATGCTTGATCCAAAGTTCGACCGCGCATATATGCCAATGGTGCAATCTCAATCGTTCCCCGTTCAATCAAGCGTTCCGTGTGCTCCTTACCAACAATCGCATATAAAGCATCATAGATTGGGCGCAAATACGGATCGACCTTTTCCTTGAGATCACCGGGCAAAAATCCAAGACTCTCACCAGCTTCGACGGCCGGCCGGGTGATGATAATCCGGCTGACATCGCCGCGCTTCAATGCTGCGACAGCCATGACAACGGCGAGATAAGTTTTACCAGTTCCAGCCGGGCCAATTCCAAAGGTAATGTCGTTGTTGCGAATCGCTTGAACATAACGGCGCTGGCCAAAATTCTTAACGCGTACCGCATGTCCTTTGGCGTCCCGAATCAAAGTTTCTGTATACAAATCAGCAAAATATTCTAACGTCCCGCGCTCAGCCATCTTCATTGCACTAACAAAATCAGCCGCATTTAGCTTGATGCCTTTTTTAATCAACAGAGTCAATTGGTCAATAATGGTCAGTGTTGCTTCAACTGCCTCTTCTTCACCACTCACTTGAATTTGATCGCCAAAGGTCACGGCTTTAACATGCATTCCTTCTTCAAGAAGTGCGAGGTTTGCATCTTGTGCACCAATCAAACCAATCTCTTGTTCTGCATTTTCAAATTTATAATTTTTTTCAATAATCGCCAAAAATGAACCCTCTTTATCTCAATTATATCTTTACATTATACCGCAGAAATCGGCCATATCCTAATCATTGGAGTATTTGGTTTTGCTGCTCATCAACTAAAAAAGTTAGCACGAGCAACATTTGTCGCCTACGCTAACTCAATTAACATTAATAAAAATTTAGCCCAACAATTCCTTCACCGTTGAATTAACGAGTTTTCCATCAGCCTTACCCTTGACCTTTGGCATCAAAGCGCCCATTACTTTACCGAAATCGGCTTTTGAAGTTGCGTCAACTTGTGCAATCACATCTTTGACAATTGCGACCACTTCTTCTTCAGAAAGTTGCTCAGGCATATACCTTTTAACCACGACGATTTGCTTTTCGACTTCTTCGGCCAACTCTTCGCGGTTTCCTTCACGGTATGATTCCAACTCTTCAACCCGTTGCTTCATTTCGCGTGACAAAACTGCAATTTCTTCATCAGCTGATAGATCATGCCCCAACTTGATTTGTTCATTGGAAACAGCGGCCTTAAGCATACGCACAACAGACAAAGTTTCCTTGTCCTTGGCCTTCATCGCCGTTTTCATGTCTTCAGTTAATGTCTCTAATAATGCCATTTTTGAATTCCCCTTTTTGTTTTAAATCTATAAGAAAACCGAACTACCATGAATGATAGCCCGGTCATGAACCTATTAACGGCTCTTCTTGTTCTTACGCTTACGTGCAGCTTCAGCCTTAAGCTTACGTTGTACTGATGGCTTAATGTAATATTCGCGCTTGCGATATTCTTGCAAAGTACCATCCTTTGACACACCACGCTTGAAACGACGGAGAGCATCATCAAGAGACTCATTCTTACGAACAACAGTCTTAGTCATGATAAATTCCCTCCCTTCTCGTGTTTAATTAACTATCACTAGCCGACACTCATTCAAGATTTAATTTTAGCAAAGTTTAAAGACTAAATCAAGAAGGAGCGTCAAAATAAATTTAATCCTTGCTTAGTGACTGCTTTAATACAATTACTAAATCCTGTCGCAAAGTCGATCTGGATAAGCTTGTCTTTAATCACTCATTTTCTGCATGTTAATTTATAAGTTGTCAAAACTACTATGACTCATTTAATTTTTAAACGAATGAATTGGTGCCGGAATATGCCCGCCACGATTAATAAAGTCAGCTGATGAAACATTCACAACTGGCATCACTGGAGCTTGACCAAGCAGCCCGCCGTATTCAACAATTTCACCCACTTCATAGCCAGGTGAAGGTAAAATACGAACGGCCGTAGTTTTGTTATTTTGCACTCCAATCGCAGCCTCATCAGCAATCATCCCCGCAATCGTCGTCGCTGGCACGTCCCCTGGAATGGCAATCATGTCCAACCCAACCGAACAAACGGCCGTCATCGCTTCTAGTTTGGCCAATGACAACGTTCCAGCCTTAACTGCATCAATCATGCCGGCATCTTCAGAAACAGGAATAAATGCTCCTGACAGTCCGCCAACCCGTTGTGAAGCCATCACACCACCTTTTTTAACAGCATCATTTAACAACATCAATGTCGCTGTTGTCCCATGCGCACCAACTTGTTCTAGCCCAATTTCTTCAAGCACTTCAGCGACTGAATCGCCGCGTTCAGCCGTTGGGGCCAAACTCAAATCAACAATCCCAAACTCAACATTCAGTTCCTCAGCAGCTAAACTACCGATAAATTGACCAATGCGCGTAATTTTAAAGGCCGTTCGCTTAATCGTTTCGGCCACCTTATCGATTGGTTCACCTTTACACTTGCTGATGGCGTTTTTCACGACACCAGGTCCAGAGACGCCAACGTTAATCACGACATCCGGCTCACTGACGCCGTGGAAAGCACCTGCCATAAAGGGATTATCTTCAACAGCATTTGCAAAAATCACCATCTTTGCATTGGCCGTTCCAGAAATTTCACTAATCGTCTTAACCGTTTCGCCCATCAACTTGACTGCATCGAGATTGATTCCAGCTTTGGTTGATCCAATATTAATAGAGCTCATGACAATATCAGTGTTCGTTAAAACTTCCGGCAAAGACTTAATCAATGCCAGATCTCCATTTGAAAAGCCTTTTTGGACCAATGCAGAATAACCACCAATGAAATCAACGCCGACTTCTTTGGCTGCCGCATCTAAAGCTTTGGCAATAATGATCATTTCTTCTGGCTTGGCACGCCCCGCAATCAAGGCAACGGGCGTCACCGAAATGCGTTTATTAGTAATTGGTATGCCGTAATCACGTTCGATCTTTTGGGCCACCGCAACTAAATTTTTAGCTTTCGTCGTAATTTTGGTATACACATTTTGTGCGGTTTCTTCGACGGTCCCACCAATTGTGTCGAGGAGCGAAATCCCCATTGTAATCGTCCGAATATCCATGTGCTCTTCTGCAACCATTTTGATTGTTTCTTGAATATGACTTGTATCCATTATTTTCCCACCTATACTCGTGACATGGCGTTGAAAATTTCTTCACGTTGCGTGTGAACTTCAACTCCTAAGTCATGGCCAACCGTTTCAAGTGTGCTTTGCAAATCAGCAAAATTATCATTGGTCGCCGTCACATCAACTAGCATGCTCATGGTAAAAATGTCGTCCATCAATGTTTGGCTCAAGTCCAAAATGTTAGCATCATGCTCAGCCAAAGCACTAGCGACCTTGGCGATAATTCCTGGGTGATCTTTTCCAACAACCGTTACTAATGCTCGATGCATAATGATTTCCTCGTTTTCGTATGTTGCCTGTATTATATCAAAAAAAGCGCTAACTAATCCTTAGTTTCAAGGAATTGGTTGCGCTGGACTTTAAATTTTGTGAATAGACAAAATGCTTTAGATAGAGAACTTTTTTAACTAGCTTTTTTTCTTTTGGTCTTTACAATAGCTATTGCTGCAAATATTGCCGCCCCAAACAATAGCAATAACCCATTTTCAAAATTAAAATAAATTGTACCCACGGAAGCTCCTAGAAGAAAAAGTGACTTTTCACGGGTTGTAATAGTTAACGATGCCAAATACTTAATTTTATTCCACATAATTTGTCCCTCAGTATGCTGTCTTGTTGCCATTAACTCCTACCCATCGACCCGCGCTGTAGTAATCACCGGTACTCGTTTGAAGATAATCATTTTAGATCGCAAAGAAAATAATACTAACCTCGTAAACATTGCCGTTAACGTTTTGCTGATACAAACCACCATATTTTTCAACAATGTTTTGAATATTTTTGAGACCGTAACCTTGCTTTAAACGATCCTGACGCGTTTTGATTTCTTCTTGATCGAACTCGTTTTTAATTTCAATTAAGAGTTTCTGCTCCGTCATCTTGACAATTAATTCAACTACTTGGCTTCCTTGCAAATTTCGTGAAACAGCTGACAAAGCATTATCAACTAAATTACCAATGACAATTGCCAAAATATCGTTAGGAATTTTTGTTTCAGCTGGAACGAAGACACTATTTTTTAATTCTATGCCCATTTGCTGTGCTTTTTTATTTTTCTCATTCAATAAAAAGTTAAGCAATGCATTGTGCGTGAAAAAAATATTTTTAGTATCTAGTTGATCGACCTGCTCCTGTAATAACAGCTTGACTGGTTCTAACTCCCCTTGATCCACCAAACCAAGTAAGACTAAATTTTGATTCCGCAAATCATGCTTCATAGCCGCGACTTTTTCAAAATTGGCTTGGTTTAATGTAATTGTTTCGATTTGTTGTTGAAGCACATTTTTTTCATGATCGATTTGATTTATTTTTAAATAATGCAAGTTTTGACCTTGATAAATAACCAAAACAAATATATCTAACAACACCACAATCAATATAAATAACCAAACTTTTTCAAAAGATAAAATAGTTGGATAATAAATGTCGCGCATATAGTAAAACAAAATCACGGTAGAAAAATTAGCCATTACAATTAAAGCTAATTTAACAAATTGACTGTCTTTGGCTGTGTTAGTAAATGTGGGCTTGAACCATAATTTTAATAACCAGATTGCTATAATAACAAAAAATATGTCAAAGATTGTCCTGACCACTGGATTGACCAAATGAAGGGCCTGTAGCACATGAATAAATTCATTAAAAATAATTTCCCCACTAAATTGGGCGACATAAATACTAAGCGTTAAAATACTGGTCCAAAAAAGCCATTCCACCCAGTTTTCTTTTTTGGGACGCACGATCCCCCAGATAAAAAAGATGATAATCAGGAGTTGGAAAATAACACTGCCATCTAAACGTAAGTGTTTACTGATCCAATTCAAAGAGGTTTGAAAAATTCCATTTTGATCCCGAACAACCAGAAAGATTAAATCTAGTATTAAATAAAACACTCCTAAAAATACCGTTTTACTACGCTTTTGTTGAAAAGATGGTCGGTTTAAAAAATAAACAAGCATTCCTAAAATAACGGCCAACAACGCCAAATTACTAATATAGTCTTCAATCATGTCATCATTTCCTTTAATGCAGTCACAATCTGTTTTCGAGCTTGCTCTTGATATTTTCGACTAATACTGATGACAACCGCATTATCTAGAATCACAGTTTGGTTTTTCAGATGTTGCACATATTTGACGTTGACAATAAATGACTGATGCACCTGCACAAAACGATCATCCAATTTATCAAGCAGGTCATTGGTCGTGAGCATTGTTTCGTAAACTTTATCTTTCGTATGAATCAAAACTCTATGGCGATTTTTCTCAAAGTAAATGATCTGATTTAAGTCCAAACTGTGCAACTCTCGATTAAAGGTGAAGGTAAATCGACGTTCATCAAGACCTAGGTATTTAATTAACCGCGTCAATGTTTGATCTAGTTTTGCTTGGTCAATTGGCTTGAGCAGATAATCAAAGGTATGCAATGCAAAAACGTCTTCCATGTATTCTTTATAGCTCGTTAAAAAAATAATTGGGTTGTCATTACCAAATTCACGAATGCGACGTGCTAAGTCTACGCCTGACATGACTGGCATTTCAATGTCGAGAATAAAAAATGCATAATCATTGTTGGGTAGCGACTCTATTAAGCGCAAAGGATTAGTATAGACATCAATTTCAAATCGTTTGGCATCATATTTTAATAAGCCTGTTTCGACTTGATTAGCTAAAACGATTGAGTCGTCACAAATTGCAATCTGCATAAAAACCTCCCTTTGTTTTGATGACTTGTCTTATTTTAACATGCTTGCTATTCAAAAAGGAAAAGCCACCAATAGAATCTTTGGCAGCTGATTTAATAGCGTTAATTGATTTCGTAATATGAACCACCAACTGGGTCGAGAGTTGAAAAATAGCCATTTAAATTACCTGCATTTGTGCTAGGGTAATAGTGGAACTTACCATCAGGCTGAACTACATATGACCCAATTTTAGCAGTATTGCGTCGCGTAATAAAGTTGAATGAATCATTATTTACTCGAACGCCAAAACTTGGGTTGGCCACATAATCTTTATATTGAAAATAATAACCACTATAGCGCCACCCATCCCCAGAAAATGGTTCTGACTTATAAGTTTCACCATTCAATGTTTTAGCATCAGTTGGAATTGACGTTCCAGAAAGTGGTTGGCCATTTTTTTGACTCAGTAGCGTTTTTGTAACTTTCTTGTCAGCCTTGAGGTGCTTGACTACAGGTGAATCGGCCTTCTTGTCTGCCTTTACGTGCTTAACAACTACTTGATCAGCACCTTTAGCCTCTTTGGTACTTTTTTCAACAGCTTGTCGCGCGGCTTTATCAACGTTTTCTGGAACCTGATCAGCTGGCAAGCCTAATTTTGATTGTTCTTGGTGGACTGTATCAAAATAAAGCTTGGCCTCGTCTTTAGTCATGTCACGCCCCAACTCTTCGCTATAAATAGCTCCCGTGTCGGCACTGACATTGGCTTGCATTTGAGCAATCGAAGCTGCGTGTGAGGGGGTCATACCTAAACAAAGGCCTAACCCAATAGTGGCAGCGAACAGCATTACAACTACAAATTTTTTTGACATTTTCATGTCCTCCTTGGTTTTTTGGGATTTTATCGTGAATCCCGCTATTCAAAGGCATTTAAATTAAAATCGCTTTGAACAAGAATAAATATATAACACAATTCGTTTGCCGTTGCTCAACCTGCACAATTGACCAAATATGAATCACGATTGACTAAGTTTTCTAAAGATTATCCTTGACACCAATGATTGTTTTACCCTAATTACAGTGGTATTCTATAGATACAATTTAATCAGTGAGTTATTAAGATATGTGATAGTGATACGACACTTTGACCACATAACCAACCTACCATAATGGCAAGGTGGTACAGTCGTAAACAATAACCGTTAACGCGGTTGCTCTTAATAGTATCCGCTTTTTTTATTGATAAAATATAAAGGAGTTCATATCATGAACAAAGAACTAGAAGAACTAAAGCAACAACACGCAGAGCATATTGCTAAAGGTTGGCCGGTATCATTCTCAACTTCCATGATTTTCAAAGAAGAACGTCGGATTCAAGAATTAGAATCTGATCAAGACTAATCTAAATTTCAAAATTTGGATTGCATAATAAAAAGGCTGACAATTACTGCCAGTCTTTTTACGTAAAACCAATCTTATTTTAACTTTGCTTGCACATATTCAACAAAATCAACTTTTTGAGCCTTTGCTTCGTCCCAATAAGTCACAATTTGTTCATCAGAAATACTTGATGAATCAACCCCAGCCTCATACAATGCTTGGCGCGCTTTAGTACGAACTTCACTTTGAGCCTCACTTGTTCTGACTGTTTTACTGGAAACAGATGCGCTTGATTCTGAACTCTGACTAGTCGATGCACTCTGCTTTTCAGATGATGAACTTTTCGCCGTTGAAGATGTGCTTGATTGACTTACCTGTTTGTCTTGTTGTTTCGTCGTAGAATTATGATTTAGCAGTAAAAAACTACCAACTATCAGGCCAATTACCACAATTCCAATTATCACAAACCACCATTGCTTTTTTTTCATATTCATTACCATTACCTAATTACAAAGACAGGACGACCAGCATCCCAATCAGCAGGATCCGCAGAAGGTCGATTAAACAGAGTTCCAACGCCGACCCAACCATTAAAGAATTGGCAGTTATATGGATCAAAAGTTTCGGTATTTCCATTACTATAACCATAAACTGCAATGGCGTGCCCAATTCCGACATTTTCAAACATAATCACTGGATAGCCTTCTTGCAAAACTTGAGCTAAGCGTTGTTCACTGGAAATTTGTTCAACACTGCGACCATATGATTGTGCGGTATTTACCAAATCACGGCCAGTCGCTCCATAAGATGCTGAGCTCAAACCATCCATTCGGTGAGCTACATCAACCGGGCTGACATTCATCCGGAAACTTCCATTCAACACCATTGCTAAACTCGTGGGAACACAACCACTTGCTCCCATTGAATGCCCATTAAAAGTCATCGATGACCAACTACCATCAAGTTGAGAAAAATAAGTCGGACGATAGATTTGTGGTTTGAAATCACCGGCTGAAACACTGGCCGTTCCAAGTCCTGGTGCAGATTGATCGCCTTTTATAACCAGTCTGATTTGAAGTGCTTCAAGGCGCTTCCCAATACCCATGCTACCAGCGTTAGTCCCATTTTTTGCCCAGCCTAACCAACCTTTATCTTGGATATGCACGCGATAATAAATATCATATTGATTTGCCACTTCACCACTTAGACGAATGTTAATCGCCTCAATCCGCAAACCACGTCCTGTTGTTCCCGACATTGCACCGTTTGAAACAGCTGACTGCCAACCAATGTTTTGAACATGACTCTGATAATTAATAGCACCAGTCAACCCATTGTTTGCTAAATTGATCTTTAAGCCTTCAATTCGCAATCCTCGACCAGTCGTCCCAGAAACTTGATTGCTCGAAACCAAGCCCTGCCAGCCGATATTTTCAATGTGAGTTTGATAGTTTATCGTACTTGCCGAAGCATATGGCCTCGCTGTCCCTCCAGGAGCAGCAGCGTTCTTGGCCACAATTTTAATTTGCAAAGCTTCCAACCGTAATGCCAAACCAGCTGTCCCAGCATTTGCACCATTTTTAGCCCAATCCAGCCAACCTAAATTCTGCGCATGAACTCGATAATAAATATCGTACTTAGTTGCCAGTTCACCAGTCAGATTAATTTTGATTGCTTCTAAACGTAAACCACGCCCCGATGTACCTGAAATATTATCATTGGTTACTGCATTTTGCCAGCCGATATTTTCAATGTGGCTTTGGTAACTAATTCCGCCAGCATATGTCTGTGCGGCATTGTTCAGTTTAATTTTAACAGCTTCTAATTGCAGTCCGCGCCCTGTTGTTCCAGAAGTATTTCCCAGTTCAACATAATTTTGCCAACCAATATTTTGAACGTGAGAAGCATACAAAATTTGCGGATCAGATTTGTTCTCAGTAGCAGTTTGTACACTACTACTGGTTGCCGGTTGCGTTGTTTCATCGGCCAAAATCGGTTGCACACCAAAAAACAGGCTACCAATAAATAAACCAAATATAATTCCATAAATTTTCTTCATAAACCTAATACCCTCCATAGTAATATATTACACTTATTTTCTTGGATATGGTATTTGTAACACATATTTAGCGTTTTTCTTACTTTTTATATTTATTGACGATCATTACGAGTTACATCTTCACCGGAGCTAACTGCGCTTTTTTTATTATTCAACAAGAAAATACCGCCGTTCAATTTCTCAACTGAATAGCGGTATTTTAACGTTCATAGTGTGACCAAGCGGCCCAAATTGTAACTTCAAGTTTCTTGTTGACACTAAACACAACACAATGTTACTTGATTTTTTGTTCATCAGTCCTATTTGACGTAGAACCAATGTTTGCCATTAATCCTCATTGATGCCTCGCTCATAATTTTCCTCCTAGATAAAAGCGCCTCTGTTTCCAGCGGACGCTTTAGTTGATTCCTAATTTTTGAAACGCTTCTTGTTCAGTCAGTTCTCGGTACTCTGGATCATCAGCAAGAGTGTCCGCTTGTGAGTTGAAATAAGCTGTCACAATTGGATCAATTTCCCATTGCCTTTTTTTATGATTATACCAGTATGTGCCGTCATCTTTAGCATTATCCCAATAGTTCTTGGATTCAATTCTATAAATATGATTGGCACCTTTTTTATCTTGATAATAAAACATTATTTCACCTTTTCAATATTTTTAGGGAATTCCAGATCATTGGATAAACGTAGCATTTCATCGCTGACAACCAATGCTGGATGTGAATTTTTAATTTCGCTACCTGCTGAAGGATTAAAATCTAACATGATAAAGTCCCCTCGCTTGGAGAAGTCCTTTTGTTTATGCTTTTTTCATGTTGTATTTAACCAATTTCGGCACCTAAATTTCCATCATCCATGACAGAGGTAGTTTCAAAATCACCCTGCCAACCGTCTAAAAGTTCAGCCAAAGTTTTTGGACCTTCATTGTGTTTCTTAATCGTAATTGAATGGTTCTTTTCATTAGCAAAAACATCAACGTAGTTATTAATATTGGCACCAATGATTGCCAACAGACTATTATTTAATCGGGCACAAGCGGAATTACCACACCTACCTAACTTTACTGTTGTTTGCATATTAATATTAATCACTTCCATTAGATAAACTAAGCATATCACTATACATTAAATATCAACTAATTGGTGGTTACTTCATTAGTCCGTTTCCCTAATTATAATGTGGTGAACATATTCACCATGAATGCAATGATTGCAATGATTGCCAGCACCGTAAACAATACGTCATACCATGCTCCACGTGTTACCATCTTTTCAAATCTATCGTACCGCATCTTTCTCTTTGCGCTTCTTAAACTCATTAGTTCTCTCCCTTTACCTGTGCTAATAACTTCTCGTAGTTCTCTTTCCATGTTGTTGTCATATCACCCATTATCACGAGTTACATCACTCAACCTTATAAACCCAATTATACCATCTGTCCACAGCAAAAGGAATTGTCTACGATTCACACAAAATTACTCAGCCAAAGTAGTTTTTGTGTGAAATTTAAACAGCTACAAGTTCACAATATGATATATACGAAGGAGGATTCAATATGTCAAAGCGAATCATAGTAATTGAAAGTGCGCAAAAAGTCAGTTTCAGCAAAAATGCAATCGTCGTTCAAATTGACGACCAGGTATCATATTTTCCTATTTCCACCATTCAAGCTGTAATATTCGAAACAGATCACAACGCAGTCACAGTGGCAGCCCTCAAATGTCTTGCGCTCCAGGATATTCCTGTCATCTTTTGTGATTCTCGTCACCTTCCCTGCGCCACAGTATTTCCAACAAATATGTATTTTGAGCGTGCTAACAGGCTTAAATTACAATTCCATCTTAGTACACAATTAAAAAAGCGTCTTTGGCAAAAAATTATTCGTCAAAAAATCCTAAATCAGGCCACCGTTACATATTCATTTTCCAAATCGACCGCCATTCACATCAAACAATTAGCAAAACTTGTGGATGAAGGTGATACTCAATTGAATGAAGCTGTTGCAGCACGGATTTATTTTAAGGCAATTGTCCATAATAATTTTACGAGGCGCTCAAAAACGCCCTTAAATTATTTTTTTAATTACGGTTACGCGATTATCCGCTCCCTCATCACTCAACAACTTATGGCACATGGGCTCGAGCCGTGCATCGGCATCTGGCACCACGGTAATCGTAACTCACTTAATCTTACATACGATCTTATCGAAGCATTTCGGCCCTTTGTCGATACTCGAGTCCTTGATTTGCTTGGTGAAAGCGAACTCACAAAAGAAAATCGGATTTATCTTTTAGAATTGGTTGAGCAAGAATGCTGGTTCGATGGTAAAAAGACTACTGTCAAAAACGCAATCAATCTGTGTGTCGATAGTTTTGTAAAATGCCTTGATGCCAATTCAGCTTCACCATTACTATTGCCGTCATTGGTGCTGCCATGAGATTATTACTGTCAGTTGATGTTCAAAAACAAAATTCACTCGAACAGAAGCGTGCCATTAAATTTCATCAAACCATTCTTGAACTTGGGTTTAAACAAATTCACTCCTCTCTTTATCTTCTAGATTTTGCCGAAAACATCGATCTGAGTATGATCATTTTTGAATTGGAAAAGGCTACTCCGCCAAGAGGGATCTATGTTCTAAATTACGTTGCCCCCAGATTAATCGGTAACGTTGCCATTCCCAAGCAAACCACGACGATCTGGCTCTAGTTAATCAACATGCCCGCGCGCCTTAAAATCCACAAAAATTCATCCAGATCTGCCAACTTATGCTGATAATCCACATACCACTTCAACTTCCCTGCCAAACTAAATTGTTCCTCATCCCATTTGATGATTTTTAAAGCTAACCATTCCTTTAAAACAGCCTGCAACCACATCTGCTGAACTAACTCGCACTGAATTCCACCAAAATCACACCATTCCTCCGCTGCAACTAAATCCAGTAACTCCAAAAAACTTTGCGAATCATTCTCAAGTCGCAAAATAATTTTTAATTTCACATCCCAATGATCGCCCTTTAATCCTCCCGGCAAGCCGTTGATATTGTGGACATACCACGGGATCCCCGTGATTGTTCGCTGCATCTGATACATCTGATTTTGCAGTAAACGTACTTCTGGTCGTTTGCAAGTGAGCGCTTGTTGCATCTGCCAGAGTTGTCGTTGCAGTTGGCGCTGATAGTTAATTTTATTGAGCGCTCGATTAATTCCATCGATTTTAATCCATGGTACCCAAATCAGATGGCGAGCTGGGTCAGAGGTATTCCAAAAACAATTCATGACTTGCCCATGATGTAGCGTTGCAAATTTCGCCTGCGTCGCTCCTGCTAACTGCTTTTGTTGATACGGAGCTCCCAAAACCCACAGGACCGGTAAATGCATGCTCGCATAACCAACATTCCTCTCTTTTAATCTATTAATGCTAATTGGTGCACATTGATACTCAATCACAAAATCACGGCCCGCTTTCTTGACTAACAAATCCGGTCGTTGCTTCAATTGCGGTAAATATGTTTCCAACTCAACCGTGTACCCTTGTTGCTCAAAATAATCTCGCAGCTGGATTTTACCTTGTAAATGCTCAACACTTTCACCCTCTGCCAGCGTATCGCATTCCGTCAAATCGCGATGAGCATAATGCTTAATTTTAATTTCTCCCTGGCGCACGGTCACTGCTTGTCGACAACTCGGGCAAAAATACGGTATGCCGCGCTTTGCATCATCCGCTTGAATCAGTTTATTTTCTTGATTTATCGCAATTAACATTTGAGAGTCCCTTTCTCCTGTTTACAAAAGAAGGACCAATAAGTTCTCGATATGTAATAAAAAGCTCAAGATCAATTTGAAAATCAAATCTCACCTGAGCTATTCATTTTTTCATCAAAATGTTAACACACCGCGTTGTACTAATTGTGAAACATCTTGGTCATTTTTCACCTGACATATTGCGCCAGTTGATCAGTGAAGCGATTCTGTCGTCGGATGATAGTGCCTGCCGAATCTGGATGAACCATAACACTAACACCAGACCCAACAGTTAGTGGAATTGACGAATTATTTCGTCTTTCATTCAGATTCGTGTAGGACCATCCGAATGTAAAGAATCTATTGAAAAGCTGATCAACCTGGCACAATACTACACAACGCGTTAAAGCATTACTTATTTTCGTCAGCCAACTTTTGGTAAAGAGCAACCATTTCGACAGCTAAGTCACGCGTTGCAATCCCAGTCATAACATGGTCTTGTGCGTGCACCATGTAAATGTCAATCGGAACTGGTTCACCTTGAGCGGCCTTTGTCAGCATCTCAGTTTGTGAATCATGTGCAAGTTTATCTTCATCAGCAGATTGTTGCAAAAAGTTTTTCGCTGCGTCAAAATCACCTTCACGAGCGGCTTTAATCGCCTGCAAAGCATACCCCTTAATCGACCCACCGTGCATGATTAGGCCCATCACCATCTCCATGCGCTTTTCGTCTGCCATTGGATTACTTGCTAGCTCCAACTGGCTCTTGATTGCTTCAATATCTTTTTCCAACGTTTCAATTGTTGCTGCCATCTTGATCCCTCTTTTATTCTTTTATTTTTGAAAATGTTTTATTAAGCCATCAATGCTTCTGCAGCCTTCAAAACGTTTTCACCCTTCATCATTCCGTAATCCATCATGTTAATAATGTCCATTGGAATTCCTGCGGCGTCAGTCTTGCTCTTGATTTCATCCTTCATGTAACCAACTTGAGGGCCAAGCAACAAAACGTCTGGCTTGTGGTTAGCAATTTGGTCATCAATATCTGAAGTTGACTTTGCGAAAATCTCGTAATCTTTTCCATCCGCTTTCGCTGCATCTTCCATCCGCTTTACCAACATTGAAGTTGACATCCCCGCTGAACAAGCTAACATAATAATTTTTTCTGCCATGATTTTATCTCCTCTATCATCTCTCGTCATTAGAATCGTTATAATTCAATTGTATGATTAATTGCATCATTTTGCAATCGCTTACATTAACTGTATTACAACGATTCTCTTTTTATTGTCTTCTTCTTGATTATAAAATAAAAATAAGAAAAAAAGACCAAGTTCATGGCCTTTTCTTGAAGATTGTGTAAAAGTACTTATTTAAAGTAATTCAAAACTTGATCCAAAGCATTTTCAGCAAAGATAACTCGTCCGTGTTCTGCCAAAACTTCTGCAGCGACTGGCGTTAAAGTTCCAAATTCACGTGCAATTGCAGTGACATTTCTGATTTCATCCAACGAATAAGACGAATCAAAATTTAACTCAAGGAAATAATCATTTTGATACTCAATTAATTTAGTTGCAGAAGCCAGGTTAAGCGCCTTTGCTAACTGAATAATTGATTCGAAATCGCTGAATTTAACGATGATCTCATGTGGCACAGCATTACCTTGTTGCTGACCAACCATTGCAGATGCATCAACGCCTGGCTTCAAGCTATTCTTATTTTTACCAGACTGTTGCTGTGGCTTTTTGCCAGTATCGCTTTCCAATAACTGTGACAGCAAATCATCAGAGATTTCGTCATTTGCTTCGTCTTGATTCCGGTCTCCCAAGATATTGTTCAATATTTCGGTGGGAATTTGATCTTCAGGAATATTTTTTGAAATGAACATTTCTAGCCCATTTCGATTTGGCAAAACTTGGAAAGTAACAGCATCATTTTGCTCGAAATCATGTTCCAAATCCACTTCTTCTAAGATGCTGTAAAAAAACTTTTCAATCGCATCCTGATTGCCCAATAACTCGACCATTGAGATGCTACGTTCTGTTAAATCATCATTTGTAACTAAGACACGGATTGTGTCATCATTAATGCGTTCCATTTCCATGGTTTACGCCCCCTTTACTCCAATTTGGAGAAAACTATCCAACTACCATTATAACCAATTCACCGTCAAAATAACAGAAAAAGCTTCATTGTACTTCTAAAAAGTAAATAAAAAGCTTTTGGAATCTGTTCTAGTAACCCGTAGTGATAGTTATGTACAGTTACCACAAGTTATACTATTGTTTAATTAAGCGAGCAAAGTTAGGCGAGCAAGTTCAGCACGCCGGACTCGACGGGGTAAAAAGCAACGGATTTCATCTTCATTGTATCCAACTTGCAAGCATTTTTCGTCAACCAATAATGGGCGCTTAATCAATGCAGGATATTGTTGGATCAAATTAATCATTTCATTTAAAGTTAAATCATCAACGGCAGTTTTCATATCACTAAAGAGCTTTGACCGCACTGAAATAATCTCTTCTGTTCCGCCTTCAGTTAAACTCAAAATGTGTTTAATCTCTTCACGGGACATCGGACTCTTCATGATGTTACGTTCTTCAAATGGAATGTTATGTTCTTCAAGCCACACGCGCGCTTTCCGACAAGATGTGCAACTAGGTGAAGTAAATAATGTGACCATAGCAGTGGCCTCCTTGTCAATTGAGTAATCTATTTACATTCCCATCTCTCTGTGGTTATATTATAACTTTTAATATGTGAATTTTTTAACACCTTTTTTATGAAAATTTCAATAAGGTTACATGTAGATTAATTCACACAACGCAAATACCACTATTACTCCAATTAATTTAAGCGGAATTCCGCTATTGAAGACCAATTTCGCTTACTTATCTTCTTTTAAAAACGCTTCAACCTTTTCAGGAGAATCCATCAGTTCAACATGAATCAACCCACGCTTCAATGACAATTCAATATCTTTGGTCATCTTTACTGCTGTTTTCTTTGCCAATTTGTCTTGCTTTTTCATGAATATAACCTCATTTTCTTATATTATGATAATTATAGCATTTAGAGTAGCTATTTCCGCGTTTTTTCTAACTTAATTAATTCTGTTAGTAATTCATTCGTCCGGATCTGCTCATCACGGAGTCTCTGTGTTTCAACGAGTGTAGCATTGTATCCAAATTTTTCGGTTGGATTGCGGGCCAACAGCGTATTTAAAATTCTGATAAAGAAGAATACAGATAGAGCAATTAACAACATCGTAATGAATGACTTGCTAAATTCGCCAAACGGAATCACTGAAGGATTGACAATGCTTTGGCCAAGCCAGATTTTGATGAAGGCATAGATTCCACCGAGCAAGTCAACGAAATTTTTCACAAAACTAGAAAAGGCATTCCCGACGACAACACCAATTGCAAACCCAGTCACCCGATCACCAGTCAAGAATGAACGGAAATCGCCTGCAATCTTGCTATCCATCACCGCTCCTCCTAAATTATTGACCGCATCAACCCCGTCAAAAATCTGATCAGGCATGACTTCTTTAATTTTTTTACGACTAACCATTTTTTATCCTCTCGTTTGACATCCCAGTTTGTCTACAACTTATCCGGGTTTAACGTTAACAAATCAACATCCAATGGAATATGATCTTTTGGATTCTTCTTTACGCCACTTTGCTTTGAACGGTAATTTTGCCGGCGTTTTGAGTTTGCCAGCACATCTTGTTCAGAACGATAATTTAATTTGGCCCAGTTTACCAAGATTGACTCAATGTAGCGCAGGTTCAGAGCCTGATTTAACACGGCTTCCTTAATTGCAGCACGAATTAGCACTGGTAAAAAGTGATCAATCTCAAACCAATTAATGACAGTCTCTAGCTCAGTTGGCGAAAGTTGGCGCCCGAATTCTTGTTCAATCATATCAAAAATTTCAGCGCGACTTGGCTCATCTCCGACTGGTGGCACAGTTTTCTTATCTGCTCGATCGATCGCCCTAACACTACCATCTTGCACGAGAGTCAGTAATTTATCATACATTGGTTGGAAATCCAAAGTAGTGACCAACCGTTTTTGGTCGTCATGCTTTGTTAAGAAATTAACTAACTTCTTAGCGCGCATTGATTCAATCTGCGCAAAGACGTCGCGTGCTTCAACGCCCATATTTTTTGCGATTGCCTCTGTACTTGGCTCAAAATATCCGCGGTCTAACATAGCTTTAATTTGAATGTACACCATCAGTTCTGTATCAGCTAGACCAATTTCTCGATAGCGCTGCAACAACATGATGCTGACACTCACTGTTCCGGCTTCTAAGAATTGCTTAAAGCGTATATTTTCTGCCATACTAACCCTCCTATCTCGCCAATTTTTTATCATCATTTTAATTCAAATTATCTTTAATTCGCTTAATAATTATAGCATGTTTAGAGGGCCTAAAACAAAGGTGATTTGTCATCGATAACTAGTAACCCAGACGCCCACCGTGGACCTCAGTAACGTTTGTCGTGACAATAAAGGCATTCTGGTCAAGATCATGTATCTGGCGCAGAAGGTGTGCGTAATTGGCGCTGTCGACCATTACCATCAGCATCTCCTTATTGTTATCCGTATAACCACCACGAACGTCATACACCGTCAAACTAATATCTTCGCTCAACAACATTTCTTGAATCGCTGGAAGCTGATCGTTACTCATAATCTGAACTTGACGCTTTAAATCAAGCCCAGTTTCAATGTAGCGCATAACCAATGAAGTCACAACGAGCGAAAAGGCTGCCAAGAAAAATGCATTCGTCCCAGAGACTAGCAAGTTGAACAATGTGACAATCATATCAATTACCAACAATGAAATGGCGGTGTTGAACTTAAAATATTTCTTCAAAATCATCGGTGGCACAGTTGTCCCGCCGCTTGAAGCTTCAAGCCGATACAAAATTGCAATTCCAGTTGCGAAAACAGCTCCACCAATAATGACTGCTAAAACTGCGTCATCAACTAATTTATGGCTGGGCGTCAGATACAACAAGATTGGTAATAAAAAGCTTCCAAACGCGATGTTACGCACGGTATGTTTATCCAAAAAGACCGCAGCTAAAATGATCATGGCAATATTGATGATTAGGACTGTCAGGGCCCGATTAAATCCGAACGCGGCATCCAACAAAATTGCGACACCGGTGGCACCACCCGCGGCCACATTGATTGGCGCGTAGAAAAAATTAATCGCAATGGCAATTATCTCTAATGCAATTACTAATGCTAAAATTCTAAACCAGCTTTGTTGTGTCAGTCTTTTCTGCATTTGAAGCTCCTTTGAAGTTGAAGTGTATTAATATCATTATACTTGAATTTTATGTACTTTTTGTGCGTGGATTTAATCGATTTAAAATACGGCTTCTTTTACGCCAAAATGAGCCGAAAAAAAAGACTGGCCAAATGCCAATCTTCTACTTTACTATTAATGATTATTCACCCAAACGCTCGAAGCCACCTTCAGCAATTTCCTTCAAAGTTGCTGCTGATGCTTGCATCTTAATCAACTCGTCTGCTGAAAGCTTAGTTTCGATTACGTTTTCAATTCCGTTTGCACCAACAATTGCTGGAGTTCCAATATAAATATCGTGAAGTCCGTATTGACCTTCCATCCATGCGCCAACTGGAAGAACATACTTTTCGTCACGCAAGATTGCACGAGTAATACGAGCTAATGCAGTTGCGATTCCGTAGAAAGTTGCTCCCTTACGCTCAATGATCGCATATGCTTTGTGCACGATTGAATCCAAAAGAACATCCAAATCTGCATCAGACACACCAGCTTCTTTTGCCCATTCTTTCAAAGGACGACCACCAATGGTTGCTTCATCAAAGTTTGCAAACTCTGAATCACCGTGTTCTCCCAAGATGTAAGCACGTACTGAACGTGGGTCAACGCGGAATTTCTTACCCAAAGCAACACGCAAACGTGAAGTATCAAGTGAAGTTCCTGATCCAATGACGCGGTTCTTAGGGAATCCTGAGAACTTTTGCACAGCCAAAGTCAAAATATCAACTGGGTTGGCAGCAACCAAGAAGATTCCGCTAAATCCTGATTCAACAATTGGCTTAACTACTGACTTGATGATCTTAAGATTCTTATCTACCAAGTCCAGACGAGTTTCACCTGGCTTTTGTGGTGCACCGGCAGTAATCACAACTAAATCAGCGTCGCGAGCGTCTTCATATGATCCTGAGTAAACGTTCTTGTTGTATGACCAACCAGATGCGTCTTCCAAGTCCATAGCGTCCCCGACAGTCCGATCCTTTGCGATGTCAACGATCACAAGTTCTTCAGCTAATCCTTGTTGCATTAAAGCAAATGCATATGATGACCCAACGGCACCGTCCCCGATAAGCACAACTTTTTGATGACTCTTTGACATGATAAATATTCCTCCGATGTATTACTTATATTTGATGTATTTCCCAAAGACTAAGTATGGACTTTTCGCCCCGCTTTGTCAAAAATAATGACTCAAAAATTCTTACATCGTTCACATATTAATCACGAAAAACACTTTCTTTAATCCTGGATTTGATATTTCGATTGAATTCTTTAGTCATCACTTAAGATTAATTGATACGCCCACCGGACTCCGTTAATCTCAGTTCCTTCAGTGATATGGATAATTCCACGCTTTTCAAATCCATTACTTGCAACAACGGCTTGCATCGGCAGATTGTTTGGATGCGTGTCAATGCGAATATCTCGTATCCCACTTTGATAAGCAATTGTCAGAAGCGCAGACATAAATTTTGCTGATAATCTTTGACCACGCGATTCAGCAGACAGAGCAAACCGATGAATTGCTACATATTCGCCAATTGGACGGCCATTAGTGATCCAACCCCCACCCTCTATTGCCGTATAACTTGGATCTTCTCCTTGAATCATTGCTGCATAACCAACTATTTTTGAATCTGCAATTAAAACAAATCCTGCCAGGCCTTCAATGTCTGCTTGGACGGTTTCATGATTAGGATAACCAAACTGCCATTGCGTGAGCCCTTGTGTTTTCAAATATGCTTTGGCTCCATCCAGGATTGCCATGATTTCTTTTAGGTCTTTGTCTTTTGCAAGACGTACAAATACAGTTGCCATTATTTTTCTCCATCTTGGTATTGATTGAATTTGTGCGTGGTTAACGGTCTGCTTTATTTAACGCGTAGTGATAGTTGTGAAACGCCTTGGCCATTTTTCACTTGCGTGGTGGCTCTTCAATAATGATAGTAAGTGGCGACACGGTCCCATTCGACTTTTAATTTCGGTAAACCGAAATCTAGGCGAATTGGTGCCGCTACCTCGCTCGGTCACCTACTATCATCATCTCAATCCACCACGTCTTAAATAAAATGACCAAGCTTTCTGTTCAGCGAAGCGATTATGTCGTCGGATGACCTGTCCCTGCCGAATCTAGCCGAAACTTTTCACGCGGGCTTTAGCGCCGTGAAATTTGCAAATTATTTTGCAATTCGGCATGAATCGTGCAGGGCCAATCCGAACGTAAAGAATCTATTGCGAAGCTGATCAATCGCATTAATATATTTCAGACTCATCATTACACATTATTTTACACGAAACTGGTATGACTTGAAGATTTACAGGATTTAATTCATAATGAAAGCGTACCCATTTTAAAATATGTTCAATGTACTATGCAAAAAACACATAACCTCTACGTGCAAAGTCAATTCACGTTAAAAATTTATAGGAGAAATCAGATGTACTTAATTGATCAAAAAAATATTAAAATCGAAAATGACGCGCTTTATGTCGACGATGCCCCGTTAATTAATCTTTCAATTCTGCGGAATATTCAAATCAAAAAGCCTAGCAATGTTTGAAGGGCTCCAAAAAAGTTAGACAAAATCTAACCAACTTGGAGCCCTTTTATTATGACAAAATATAGTTTTGAACAGAAAGTTACAGTTGTGCAAGAATATCTTTCAGGCAGCTTGA
>JAITPD010000039.1 GCA_031289615.1 Lactobacillaceae bacterium
GATGGCCCTGCACGAGTCACGGCGAATGGCAAAATAATTTGCCAATTTCACGGTGCTAAAGCCCGCGTGAAAAGGTTCGCCTTGATTCGGCAAGGGACTGGTCATCCGACGACAGAATCACTACGCTGATCAAATAAATCACAAGTACGTGGTCATTTTATTCAAAGCGTGGTGGGTTGAGATGATGACAGTAGGTGATCATCGTGTTTACAAAGGCTGAGCTTCGGTTATAAGATTATTTTCCAAATCACTACGTCGCTACGCTTTGGTAGCAAATTGGAAAATAATCGCCTGCCCTGTGTTTCTGTTGCAACTTGTTGCTTACAGAACGGGTATCCCGACAGCCCAGGACGCCTTTGTGCACACTCCTTAAAGCGAGGTAGCGGCACCAATTCGACTAAATTTCGGTCCACCGAAATTAAAAGCCGAATGGGACCGTGTCGCCACTTACTATCTTTATCGAAAAGCCAACACGAAAGTGAAAAATGACCAATGTGTTACCAGCTTTGAAAAATATTTTAAATGAATTCAAAAATGAAAGGAGGACCTAGCCATGGAAATGATGAAACGGCGCCCGCTAGTGGTTGCGAATTGGAAAATGAACAAGTTACCAAGCGAATCGTCGGCGTACATTGAACATGTGGTCAAGCCACTGGCCCAATATCCGGATGTAATTCCTGTCTTGGCGGGACAAGATGTGTTGTTGCCAGCAATGATTGATGCAGCTCATGACACTGATATCGCTGTAGGTGCTGAGAACATGTATTGGCAAGAACAGGGTGCTTTTACCGGCGAAACTTCTCCGGCCGCATTGGAAGATTTGGGTGTGAAATACGTTATCATTGGCCATTCTGAGCGGCGAACTTATTTTCGTGAAACAAACGAAATGGTTAATCTCAAAGCCATCGCAGCTCTTCAGCATCATTTAATTCCGATTATTGCAATTGATGAGGCTATTACGCAGGGTGATGACAATGATCGTTCGCACTGGGTGGTTAATCAAGTGATTGAGTCGTTTGAAGGGATTTCGGCAGAAGATGCTAAAACTGTTATTTTGGCATATGAACCAACTGCTGCAATCGGTAGTGGGCAAGCAATGACACCAGAATTGGCAGAATTTAGTTTGCGCCGAATTCGCCTGACGTTAGCAGATATGTATAATTGGGACGTCGCCAATGCTGTGCGGATTACGTATGGTGGCTCGGTGAAGCCTGCCAACGCCTATGAGTTAATGACGCAGCCAGATATTGATGGGGTGCTGGTTGGGGATGCTGCATTAGATCCTGATACATTTGTCGAGTTATGTAGATTGGCGAATGAAGCACTTTTGCAAAAAATTAGGTTGCTGGATGAAATGTAAAGCTCTACTTTATGGTATAATTTTCATGTAAAGGGCTTTTAAGCCTAAATAAAATAACTTTTTTAAGCGCGTAAGGAGAAGACAAAATGTCTGCAATTACTGATATTTACGCACGCGAGGTTTTAGACTCACGTGGTAATCCTACTGTTGAAGTTGAAGTGTACACTGAATTGGGTGGTTTCGGTCGCGGAATCGTTCCTTCAGGAGCATCAACTGGTGAGCACGAAGCTGTTGAATTGCGTGATGGCGACAAGGGACGTTTCTTAGGAAAGGGAACTTTGAAGGCCGTTGAGAATGTTAACACTGTGATCAAGGAAAAGTTGATCGGAATGGATGTTACTGATCAAGTTTTGTTGGACAAGACAATGATCGCTTTGGACGGAACACCAACCAAGGCTAAGTTGGGTGCCAACGCAATCTTGGGTGTATCAATTGCTGCTGCTCGTGCCGCTGCTGATGAATTGGGAACTCCATTGTACAACTACCTTGGTGGATTCAATGCACACACTTTGCCAACACCAATGATGAACGTTATCAATGGTGGAGCGCACGCCGCTAACTCAGTTGACTTCCAAGAATTCATGATCATGCCTGTTGGAGCCGAAACTGTTGCTGAAGCCGTTCGTATGGGTTCAGAAACTTTCCACGCTTTGCAAGCATTGTTGAAGGAATCTGGTCACTCAACTGCTGTTGGGGATGAAGGTGGATTTGCTCCTAACTTTGCATCAAATGCAGAACCATTTGAATACTTGTTGAAGGCCATCGAACGTGCCGGATACAAGGCTGGTAAGGATATTGCAATCGCCTTTGACGTTGCTTCATCAGAATTCTTTGATGCAGAACGTGGATTGTACATCTTGGACGGGGAACCTGAAAAGAAGGAATACACGACTGACGAATTCATTGATTACCTTTCAGACTTGGTTGACAAGTACCCTATCGTTTCAATCGAGGATCCTCTTGACGAAAACGAGTGGGATGCATGGGTTAAGTTGACTGACAAGCTTGGAGACAAGGTTCAATTGGTTGGTGACGACTTCTTTGTTACTAACACTGAATACTTGAAGAAGGGTATTGACATGGGAGCAGCTAACTCAATCTTGATCAAGGTTAACCAAATTGGTACTTTGACTGAGACTATGGAAGCTATCGAAATGGCTAAGGAAGCTGGATACACTGCCATCGTTTCACACCGTTCAGGAGAAACTGAAGACACGACTATCGCTGACTTGGTTGTTGCAACTAATGCCGGACAAATCAAGACTGGATCATTGTCACGTACTGACCGTATTGCAAAGTACAACCAATTGATGCGCATCGAAGATTTGTTGACACCAACTGTTGCTGACTACAAGGGAATCAACAGCTTCTACAACATTGATAAGGCTGCTAAAGATGCTATTATCAACTACTAATTAGAAGTTGAACAAAGGCTCGCAAGATTGCGGGTCTTTTGTTTACAGTTAAAATGATGAAAGGATGCATCAAAATGGAGAATCAAAATAAAGTTAAGCGTTGTGCATGGATTGAAAATTATTCTAAATCTGAATTGATGACCAAGTATCACGATGAAGAGTGGGGGCATCCGCAACACGGTGATCAAAATTTGTTTGAGCTGATGAGCCTAGAAACGTATCAGTCTGGATTGAGTTGGCTCACAGTGATTAACAAACGGGCGGCATTCAACCGAGCTTTTTATAACTATGATCTTGAGAATGTTGCTGCAATGGACGAAGATGATTTTGAGCGTTTGATGAATGATGCTTCGATTATTCGCAATCGTTTGAAAATTCGTTCGACGATCAATAACGCGCAAGCAATGTTAAAAATCCAAGCAGAATTTGGTAGCTTTGATGATTATCTTTGGCAGTTTGTGAATGGTAAGTCAATTGATCATCAAGTGAAATCCATGGCAGATATTGCTCCAACTAATGACTTGGCTAAAACGATTTCAAAAGACCTTAAGAAACACGGCTTTAAATTTCTAGGTCCAATTACCACCTATTCTTTTTTGCAAGGAGCAGGGTTGATTAATGACCATGAAGTGACTTGTGATTTTCACTAAAAGTTAAATCATCTAACAGTGCTCTTGATAGTGAAGGACACTGTTTTTTTACGAATTAAAATGTGTCAGATGTGAAGATTCTGAACCCAAAGCCTGTACCCCCCCGTTTTTTTCTGATTTATAACATTTGTATTACTAAAATATTTCACAAAATTTTGTGATAATTAGTATATTGAAGAAATTATATTAAATCGGTTATACAATGGTCAGTTATTAGTCGGGAGAATGGTGCATACTATGAAAAAATATATAACGCATAAAGCTTATCGAAAATGGGTTTATCTAGTCGTTGGATTGCTCCTATTAGTTGGAGGGGTTGCAATTCCATTTGGTAATGCGATGATTCGTGATCATCAAACATCGCTGGTTGCCGATGATTCAAAGGTGACAATTACTTGTATGAATGGAACTGATATTTGGAAGCAAGAAACGATTGAAAAAGATTCAGTCGCAAGCTTGCCTCAAAATCCACCTGCTGGCCAGTCTGCCTCATTTATGGGGTGGTATACTGAGCCGACTGATGGAGAGAAGTTTGATTTCACAAAAAAGGTAACGACTTCTGTGACCTTGTATGCACAATTTAGTGCAGAGTATCTAGTGCAGTTTAAGGATGCTCAGGGAAAGGTCATTGATTCTAAGACAGTCAAGCCTGATGAAACAGTCAGTGCAACGACTAAAGAAGTGACACCGCCAGTTGGAGAATATTTCTCTTACTGGTATGTTCAAGGTGATGCTAATAAGACTCCCTTTGTGTTTGCGGATCAAAAAGTTGGAAGTGACTTAGTTTTGGTTCCAGCTTTCTCTGATGGACGAACGGTACTGTTTGTCTCAGATGGAAGTCAAGTTGACCCAGAATATGTTAAAGATGGTGAGAAGGCCACAAAACCAGCTGATCCGACACGTCAAGGTTATACTTTTGATCATTGGTCAACATCGCCAAATGGGTCAGCTTATGACTTTGATACAGTCATTACAGGTGGTGTGACCTTGTATGCTGTTTGGACTGCTCTTGAGGTTGATTATGAAGTAGTTTATTGGATTGAAAAACCTAACATTGTTGATGATCCTGGAACCAATGACGCAAATTATGACTATGCCTGGACATCGGTACAAAAGGCAATGGCTGGATCAGAACATGAATTAGATCAGGCGAGTGCAGATGCGATTAAAAATGCTGATGCTACTGGTACAAAAGCCTTGCTGTATTCGGGCTTCGCTTTCTCAAATAAGAAAACAGTCTCTGGAACTGGTGCTACAAAGCTGAATGTCTATTACAAGCGTACTATTTATACTCAAACGTTTAATTTAGATGGTCTGCATACTACGACACTTAATATCAATGGAACCACTTATTATGGTGATGGGCCAGCGTACTCATTCCAAGCTAAGATTGGGCAAAACATCACATCACTTTGGCCAACGGATGTGCACAGTGCATCGCAGACTTTCTTTGGGTGGTTGTCTCCCAATCTATCAACTGCTGGTGGAGCGTTAATTTATGTGACAAAGCGAGTTGATTTTAACTCTGATATGTTGGTCACTGGTTCCTTGAATTCTGTCTATACTCCATATTGGACAACTATCGCAGGGGATGATCACTTGCGCTATATGTTTGAAAGCCTTGATGGGACGGGCGAAAATTATAACGGAACGTATTACAAAGAAGACACATCATTTAGCCAAGATGCAGCTAACAACGGTGGCTCAAATTGGCAGGCAAAGGCTATTACTGGATTTGATGCAGCTAATGCGGTAGTAGTTGTGAACGGAAACGATGTTACATTTTACTATAAGCGCGACACGCACGATTTAATGTTTGATCTGAATGGTGGTGATTTTAATGGACAAGCCACGGATATAGTTACGCCGTACGGTAAAAAAATTAATTTGCCGACGCCACCAACACGTGATGGATATATCTTTGAAGGTTGGTTTAAAGACCCAGACTTCAAGTATCCTGAGCATTTCACGAACCTAACAATGCCAGACTCTGATTTAACGTTGTACGCAGAATGGGGCTCAACTCAAAACATTGTGAGTTATTATGATTCATTGAATGGGACCCTTCTTGAGCAACAAGGGTATAACACCAATGACCACGTTGATTTACCCGAAGAATACGTCAAGGGCCAAACATTCGTTGAAGGTAAGGGGATTTTCAATGGCTGGTTCTGGCAAGTTGGTAATGCAGGATTTGAATTTACGGAAACGATTCCTGTGACCCGTAACATTGACTTGTATGCAAAGTGGATTACGAGTGGATACAAAATCACTTATGATAAGGGCGATGGAACCGGAGAAGCTTTGCCGGATCCTGACAGTTATGACTTAACAACTAAGGCCGTGATTGAAGATGGAACTGGGTTGACACCTCCAACTGGTGAAGTCTTTGTCGGTTGGCGTTCGAATAAATCGACAGAAATTTTCTACCCAGGAAATCACATGACTGTACCTGGTGATGTTAAAATGACAGCCGTCTATGCATCAACTGCTGATTTGGTTAATGTAACTTATCATGCTAACTATACAGATGGGCCTTCGCCGGTTACCCAATTGGCCATTAAGGATTCATCAATCATGTTAAAGGAAGCAATCTTCCAACGTGATGGTCAAGATTTGATTGGTTGGGATACGAAGGCTGACGGAACGGGAACTCGTTATACTTTGGGACAAAATGATGTCAAGGTTGAGAATGCTGACGTTGATTTGTATGCAATCTGGGCTACTAGAAAAGTTAACGTTACTTTCGTAGCAGGAACGCATGGTACTCTCGTGTATGGTGACCACGGTGCAACAACACCAATTGATTATGGAACCAGTTGGAGTGATGCAAATATCACAGTACCAGAACCTGTTGCCGATAAGGGTTACGAGTTTGCTGGCTGGGTGAAAGCATTGCCATCAGCTGATACAATCATCACATCTGATAAGATGTTTACCGCGCAATTCGTTAAGAAGGCCAGCGGAACAGTCACAGTTAGATATGTTGATGACAATGGTGAACAAATCGCTAAGGATGTTGTAGTTACTGGAGATGTTGGCGACAAGTACGACGTTTCAACGAGTGATTACGTGAAGGCTAGAATTGGTGATTACGAACTAGTAAAGGTTCCAAAGAATTTGACTGGAGAATTTGCCAAGACGAATACCTTGGTCGTTTACACGTATAAGAGCATTTTGCCAGCAGGATCTGGAAATGTTCAGGTTCGTTATCTGGATACAGAAGGTCGTGAAATTGAAAACGAGTTAATCTTTACTGGTAAACTTGGTTCAACCTACGACATGACTGGTACGAACAAAACGGTTAATGGTTACCATTTTGTAAGTACGACGGGTCAGTTGCAAGGAATGTTCTTGAATCAACCAATTATCATCACGCATACGTACGCTAAAAACGTAGAAGATAGCGGACAAGTATTGATTCGCTACGTGGATGCGAATGGAAATACGATTCGAGATTCTGCTACAGTTCAAGGTAAAATTGACGCAGACTTTAATCTTAACCAATACCAAGTTACGATTAATAATTATCAATTTGATCATATAATTGGTAATGTGGACGGAAAGTTTACACGTGAATTGCAGACCGTGACCTTTGTGTACAATGCAAATCAAGCAGGTGCAGCTACACCAGTTGTACCACTTACACCAATTACTGACGGATTTGTGACTGAAGCGGGGCCAGGTGCACCAAATCCAGTTACAGGTGATGGACCAACCACGCATAATGATTTGATTTCATCTATGCCTGATAATCAAGAGGATGCAGACAAAGCGGCTGCCGATACTTTGATTAACAAAAAGCAAAATGAGTTATGGTTGTTGATTCTTGGAGTGCTGGCAGCAGCTATAATTGCTTGGTTGCTGTTGCTTCAACGTCGTAAGCATTGGATTAAAGAAATCGAACTTGACGATGAAAATGTAATGCATTATTGGGTCAATGGTAGGACGCCAGTGCATTACTTCGAAAAGTATTTCGAAATTACTCTTGATGAAAACAAAAAGAATAATCAAGAAACATTTATGGATTACGTTTTGGATAATAATTCTGACTTTAAGCCAGGTTCTACAATTCAAATTGCAGATTTGACAATTACAACTACGAGCGAAAACGAACTTAAACATTTCGAAGCAACTCGTCAGTTAAAAGATTAATTACTAAAGGCTGAAATGAATTCGTTTTTGAAGCGAAAGCATTTTGGCTTTTTATTATTAACTCGCTTTTAATAGAATTGATTAGTATAATTTAGAGATTAGCAAAGATGGAGATGTAGAGATGGCACGTAGAAAACAAACAAAGGTTACCGTGTGGGGAACAGTTGCAGTAATTGTAGCAGCAGTGGTTTTAAAAGGGCTCGATAGTAATTTTAATTTATCTGGACAACAAGATTCAAAAAGTAATTATGCGACGACCCAGCCGGTCAAAGATGTTGACTATGGTACAGTTACGGATACACATCCTTCTGAAAAATTAGCAAGTTCAGTTTTGACAAAGGCAGTTAAAAGTCAACTCAAAGCAACTTCGATTCGATTTAATGGAAGTGGAGCGTTTATTATAAATGATGATAAAAATAGTTTGAATGCAAATGTTTCGTCAGCACCATACGTTCAATTGAGTAAACAAGATGTTGAACAACGTCCTGGACAAGCAAATGCATGGTTAACAAAAGCCGGTCGCCAATATCAAAATCGTCAAGAAACAGGCAATGCGAAAACGATGAAGCCAGTTGGTTGGCAACAATTAACAATTAAAGGGCGTTATCAAGTTTTATATAATCGAGGACATTCTATTGGTTATGCACTAGCCGGAAATATTCGTGGGTTTGATGCAAGTGAAGCGAATCCGCAAAATATTACCACCCAAACATCATGGGCAAATCAAGCTTCAAACGGCGATAGTCAAAACACAGGCCAAAATTATTATGAGACGCTAGTTCGTAAGGCGTTGGATGCGAATAAGAAGGTTCGTTATCAAGTGACACCAATTTATGATGGGGATGACCTTGTTCCTTCTGGAAGTCAGATCAAGGCAAAGTCTTCAGATGGCAGTTTGGAAATCAATGTATTTGTGCCAAATGTTGAGCCTGGTGTAGCAATTGATTATGCAACAGGTGCTGCAAAGTTAGTAAATTAGATTAATAAGACAACAAAAAAGGCGTTAACTCAAGAGAAAATGGGTTAGCGCCTTTGATTTAACAAATTAAATTAGCGCGTAATAGCAAAGTGCATAGCGTCGTTTTGAGGATAACCAGAAGATCTTTTGTATAGGTAAACAGTCATCCGGTAAATACCCTTCCAGAAACGACGAGTGTGTTGTACAAAGGCATTTGTAATAGTTAACAAACCAACCAATGTCAAAAGAAGAAATAGAGAAACGATTAATAAAATTGCTGAAGTTGAGTACATGATTAAATCCTCCGAATAATGTTTAAAATAAATAATAGTAAGTTTTGAATAACCTAATAATCAAGGTATACCTATATTATAAATTAGGTTTAAACTAAATGCAAGCATTTATTAGGTTTAACCTTGTAATAAATTAAGTTTCAGTTTATAATTTAGATATAATAAAAATGTGTAACAGAGAAAAGGGGATGACAATGGCTGATTCAGAAGGAAAAATGATCATGGGGCGCAACATCAAGCGCTTGCTAAAACAAAAACGAATGACTGCGGTTAAATTATCTGAAGTTTTGGGTGTTTCGACGGCAACAATTTCAGATTGGTCAAATGGAAAGACTTATCCACGAATTGATAAATTAGAACAAATGGCTAACTTTTTTCAAGTAACTAAGTCAGATTTGGTTGAAGATCGCGAGAAGGAATTAGATGATAATGCCAATGAAGAACCAACTTTGATGGCTGCCCATTGGGGTATTGATTTGTCAGGTTTGCCTAGTGAAGAGCGTCAAAGGGTGATTGATCGAGCAAAGTCTTATATTGAAGGATTGGTGACTGATTACGAGGATCGCCATGCATAGTTCTGAATATGATGATTTGCTAATGAGGGTGGAAGATGATCTCGTTGCGCATGGATTGAATCCAGTCATATCAGATACCGTTCCATTGCATGCTGAAACAGAATTAGATGGTGTTACGTTTATCAAGGGTAAAAACGCATTTATTTTCATTGATAAAGAATTGGAAACTTTTGATAAGGCTAAAACCTTAGTAGAAGAGTATTTTCATGCGGTCTCTGATTTAGGGAATCATTTGGATTATGATGAAGTTCGTGCCCAAAATGATGAGGTTGATGCGCGTGAAGGGGTGATCAGTTATATTACGGACGAAGATCAAATTTTAAGACTCGCAAAAAGCTATGCTGATCAGCAATTTGGAGCATGGGTTTTGGTCGAGGAATTGGGTTATGATACTGATTTTGCTGACGAAACAATTGCGTATTATCGAGCAAAAGGTGTAATCCCTTATTAAAGTATTGATTTTACAGAAAAAGCCACAACTGAATTGAAGTTGTGACTTTTAAGATGGGTATCACGTTGGGTGCTTCGTGTATTCGAAACGCTTGAAAATGTTGGAACAACAAGGCTTTGAAGTAACTGAATGCGCACCGGGGGAATCGAACCCTCATCTCAAGAACCGGAATCTCACGTGATATCCATTACACTAGGCGCGCTTAACAACTTAAATAGTATAGCACAAAACCAATCGTTATTTCCAGACCTTTTGAAAATCGAAATTTAAGGCAAATGATAATCATTTTTCAGTAGTAAATCATGTCGGAATTAAGAGCTCTAAAGGTGCTTTAAAACAACCATAACAAGCTACATTTTCATTACAAATAGTCAGTGTGTTAGTGTTTGCTTAAATGAAGAAAGAAGCGTAAAATATATAAATGTAAAAACGTTTACAAAAAATACTTGGAGGCATCTTAAACATGACTGTTAAGATTGGTATCAACGGTTTCGGCCGTATCGGGCGTTTGGCATTCCGCCGTATCTTGGAATTAAAGAACACTGCGGATGATATTGAAGTCGTAGCAATTAACGACTTAACTAACCCAGCAATGTTGGCTTACTTATTGAAGTATGACTCAACACACGGAACTTTGAACGCTGAAGTTTCTGCTGATGAAACTGGAATTATCGTTGACGGTAAGCACTACACAGTTTATGCAGAACGTAATGCTGCTGACTTGAAGTGGGTTCCAAATGATGGTGTTGAAATTGTATTGGAATCAACTGGTTTCTATACTTCAGCAGAAAAGTCACAAGCTCACTTGGATGCAGGTGCTAAGAAGGTTCTTGTTTCTGCTCCTGCTGGTGATGTTCCTACTGTTGTCTTCGGTGTTAACCAAGACACTTTGACTTCATCTGACAACATTGTTTCTGCTGGTTCATGTACTACTCAATCATTGGCTCCTTTGGCTAATGCATTGAACAAGGAATTTGGTGTTGAAGTTGGATTGATGACTACTGTTCACGCATTCACTTCTACTCAAATGATCTTGGACGGACCTAAGGGTTCAAAGTTCCGCTCAAACCGTACTGCATCTACTAACACGATTCCTCATTCAACTGGAGCAGCCAAGGCTATTGGTTTGGTTGTCCCTGAATTGAAGGGTAAGTTGGACGGACACGCACAACGTGTTGCTGTTATCGACGGATCAGTTACTGAATTGACTACTGTATTGTCAAAGAAGGTTACTGCTGATGAAGTTAACGCAGCTGTTAAGAAGTATGTTACTGATTCATTTGGATGGAACGAAGACGAAATCGTTTCTTCAGATATTATCGGAGACACACACGGAGCAACATTTGACCCAACTTTGACTAAGGTTATCACTGTTGGTGACAAGCAATTGGTTCAAACTGCTTCATGGTATGACAACGAATACGGTTTCACTTCAAACATGATCCGTACTTTGTTGCACTTGGCAGAGTTGTAAAATTTTTAATAAATTAAAACCAAATTTATAAGAAGAACAGGCGGTTGGGGGAAATCTCAGTAACCTGTTTTTTGTTACCAGAAAACACTAGAACTGTTATATAATAGATAGTGTGTTTAATACTAAAAGAAATAGAGGATTCTCCAAAATGGCTAAGTTGACTGTTGAAGACTTGGAATTGAAGGGTAAGAAAGTTTTGATGCGTGTGGATTTCAACGTACCTTTGAAAGAAGAAAACGGTGAAGTTGTAGTATCAAACGATAATCGAATTGTTGCAGCTTTGCCAACAATCAAGTATGTACTTGAAAATGGTGGACGTGCAATCTTGTTCTCACACTTGGCTCGTATCAAGAGCGAAGATGACAAGAAGGGATTGTCAATGAAGCCTGTTGCGCAAAAGTTGGCTGACTTGCTAGGGAAGCCAGTTGTCTTTGTCCCTGCAACTGAAGGCCCAGAGCTTGAAGAAGCAATTAACAATCTTGAAGACGGACAAGTTTTGATTTTTGAGAACACTCGTTTTGAGGACGTTGTTGACGGTCTTGAAGTTAAACGCGAGTCAAAGAATGATCCTGAGCTTGGTAAATACTGGGCTTCATTGGGTGACGTCTTTGTCAATGATGCGTTTGGAACTGCTCACCGTGCCCACGCCTCAAATGCTGGAATCGCAGCTAACATTGCACAAACTGCAGCCGGATTCTTGATGGAAAAGGAAATTAAGTTCTTGGGAAGTGCTGTTGAAGCTCCAGAACGTCCTTTCGTTGCCATTATTGGTGGAGCGAAGGTTTCTGACAAGATTACAATTATCCAAAATTTGTTGAAGAAGGCTGATAAGGTTATTGTTGGTGGTGGAATGGCTTACACATTCGACGCTGCTAATGGTAAGAGCATTGGAAATTCTTTGTTTGAAGAAGACAAGGTTGAATTGGCTAAGCAATTGATCGCAGAAGCTGGAGACAAGTTGGTCTTGCCAGTTGACGCACTTGCAGCTGACGCATTTAACAACGATGCTGACACTTATATTGCTGGTGAAGAAGGTATCAAGGATGGCTACATGGGTCTTGATATCGGACCTAAGTCAATTGAATTGTTCAAGTCAGTTTTGGCTGATGCAAAGACAGTTGTTTGGAATGGCCCAATGGGTGTCTTTGAGATGCCTAACTTTGCTAAGGGAACTTTGGCAATTGGTGAAGAACTTGTCAAAGTTACCGAAGAAAACGGTGCAACTACTATTGTTGGTGGTGGAGATTCAACTGCTGCCGTTCAACAATTGGGTGTTGCTGACAAGTTGACGCACATTTCAACTGGTGGTGGAGCTTCATTGGAATACCTTGAAGGTAAGACTTTGCCAGGTATAGCTGCGATCTCTGAAAAGTAATTCGGGCCCGCCCGAATTGCTGCGCGTCAGGTTTTTACATCTGAAAGATAATGGAAAACGTGAAAAGTAATTGATACTGACGCCAATTACTTCGCGCTAAAATAAATAAGCAAACTACAAACGTATCTTCAAATGAAGAGCTCCAAGTAAGTTAGAAACTGAAGGGCTCCAAAAAAGTTAGACAAGTTAATTAATTATACCGCAAGGGCTTGATTTCGGATTTCAACCGGAGTTAAGCCTTTGCTTTTGCGTGAAATACGGACATTGTTGAATCG
>JAITPD010000019.1 GCA_031289615.1 Lactobacillaceae bacterium
TTACGACAAGACTTTACCAAAGGGTGACTATGTCTTGAATTTGAAGATGACCGATGCTAATCATCACGTTTGGAACATTAAGCAGAAGATCAAGATTGATGAAAAAAAGCATGCTTCGGTACCAGTTAAGGTGACCACGGAAGGAATTCCATATGGATTGATCTTTGGAGTTGCCGGTGGAGTGTTGCTACTTGGAATATTGATATTCTTGGGCGTGAAGTATCGCGAATTCCAAAAAACATTTGAATAAATGCTAAATTTTCCATTGTGCATGATGAAAATAATACTCGAATTGTCAAACTAAGTGCACGGTGAGAATCAATCCGAGAATAGTTCCGAGCGCTACTACAAGCAGCCACCACACATGAGATTCTGTGCGGAACTGAGGGTGATGACATGCATGTAGCAGCTAACGAAAGGGAGTGGTTTCCATGAGTACTGTCTTGGCAGTACTTGGCGCCATTTGTTTGATTTTGTAGATCATTAAAATGGCTCTGGAGATAAAAAACTACTTCAAGATAGTATCAAGAAGTAGTTTACCCTAAGTAGTGCGGAATGATTTGAACAAATGGCGGTCTAACCTCACAAGTTACCGCCTTTTGTTTTACATAGATAATCGTACCAGAAGTTAGTTGATTTTAAAATAAGCCCTACAAAATCTCCAACATTCCCACGCTTACTATTATCAGGTACAATTAGGTAAAGAAAACTTTCAAAATTCGAGGAGCCAACATGCCACGCAATATTTTACCAGCTAAACTAAATGAAATCCGCGAAGGCATTGTCAGCGATGTTTTGCACAACGGAATGGGCATTATCAAGGTGAATGCCGATTATCCGGTGAAGCTCGTGGACGCTTTTTTGGGTGAGAAAATTAAATATCAGTTGACGCAGGTTGATCGGTTGTCGGCATATGGTCAGGTGCTTGAGGTGCTTGAACCTTCTCCTGAGCGAGTTGATGCTGGTAAAGATTATTTACTGGAAGCTGGAGTGGCACCGTATGTCAATTTGAGTTATGCGGGACAGCTGGCGTTGAAGCAATGGCAAGTTGAGAAATCGTTTGCGGATTATCAGTTGAATGTCGAAGTGGCGCCAACGATTGGCACAGATCAGCCCGATCATTACCGAAACAAGACCGTGGTGCCGATGAAATATCAAGATGGCAAGCTGACGACTGGTTTTTTTGATCGCCGCGATAAGGTGACGATTGTGCCGATGGAAGATTATTATTTGAATGATCGTGAAATCGACCAGGCGATTGGGATTGTGCGCGATATTTTGGATCAATTTAAAATTACTGTGTATGATGACGGGACTCATGAAGGAGCAATGCGCTATATCATGGTGCGACGGGGCTATTATTCCAAGGAAGTGATGGTCGTTTTGGTCAGCCATCTTGCAGAATTGCCACACGAAGACGAAATTGCAGATGAAATTTCGCAAAAAGTGCCCGGCGTGAAGAGTGTGATATTGAATCATAATCCTCGGCAAACAAATCAACAGTTGACCGGCGATAATCGGACTCTGTGGGGCGCAAGCGAAATTCATGATACGCTGTTGAACCGTGATTTCGTGATTGGGCCGAATTCGTTCTATCAGGTCAACCCGCGCACGACTGAAGTTTTGTATCAGCTCGCAGCGCAAGTGGCAGAATTAAAGCCGACCGATACTGTGATTGACGCTTATTCGGGAATTGGAACGATTGGGTTGACGATTGCAGATCAGGTCGCCGAAGTCTGTGGAGTTGAAGTGGTCGAACGAGCTGTGGCAGATGCGCAGATTAATATCGCGAATAATCAGATTACAAATGCTGACTATATTGCAGCGGATGCGCCCGAACAGATGCAGAAGTGGAAAGATGCTGGCTTAAAGCCGGATGTTATTTTTGTGGATCCGCCAAGGCGTGGGCTGACAGAGGAATTGATGGACGCAGTTGTGTATATGCAGCCAGAACGCTTTGTGTATATTTCATGTAATCCGGTGACAATGGCGCGTGATAGCAAATATTTGGTGGATCATGGTTATCAGATTCAAGGGTCAGTGAAGCCGCTTGATCAGTTCCCGCAAACGGCGCATATTGAGGCGGTGGCGGTGTTTGTGCCACAGGATTAAGACATTAAAGATAATGATGCTTGTTAGGGAGGGAATATGGAGAAGTCAAAAAATCAAGATGAATCAATTGCGAAAAGTAGTGCTGCAGAGTATTTGACCTTTATCACTTCAAACGGAGAAGGTGGAGTGGAGGCGATCTATGCTGATGAAAACGTGTGGTTAACTCAGAAAATGATGGGATTGCTGTATGGTGTTTCCAAAGTTACAATAAGTGAACATATCAAAAGAATTTTTGAAGATAGTGAATTAGATGGTGTTTCAACTGTTCGGAATTTCCGAACAGTTCAAATAGAAGGTTCCCGAGAAGTTGAAAGAAATGTTAAGCATTACAATCTACAGGCTATCATAGCAGTCGGCTACAAAGTTAACTCTGAGCAAGCGGTCCAATTCCGGAAGTGGGCAATTCAGATTGTTAAAGAATTTACAGTTAAAGGGTTTGTGATGGATGATGATCGCTTGAAAAGTGGTCACTCTTTAACTAACAAATATTTCGAGGAACAGTTGGAACGGATTCGTGAAATTCGTCTTTCTGAGCGTAAATTTTACCAAAAAATCACGGATATTTATGTTACATCAGTTGATTATGATGTGACTGCTAAGGCAACTAAACGTTTTTTTGCGACAGTTCAAAATAAACTGCATTGGGCAATTCATCAGCACACGGCCGCAGAATTAATTATAGATCGTGCCGATGCGAATAAAGAAAATATGGGACTGATCACATGGAAAGATTCACCTGATGGTAAAATTCAAAAGTTTGACGTATCAGTTGCAAAAAATTATTTAACTGATGACGAGTTGGGGCAACTTCAACGAGTTGTTTCGGCATACTTGGATTTGGCAGAAGATATGGCAAACCGAAAAATTCCAATGACAATGGCTGATTGGGAGATCAGGCTGAATCGTTTTATTGAAATGACTGATCGAGAAGTTCTAAAAGATTCTGGAAAAGTTACGGCAGAACTTGCAAAGTCATTTGCAGAAACTGAATTCGAAAAATATCGGATTATACAAGATCAGTTATTTGCGAGCGATTTCGATAAGTTTATTGAAGCTTTAGATTGAAGTATAACAATTTAAAATTCTCAAAAAGCTTAATTTTTCCTAACCCACAAGGCAGATTAATTGCATGAAAATAATCATCAGATGCATAATGATAGTGAAACAGGAGGAATTATTATGTCTATTTTTGAAGCTTATGGTAATTTTTGGAAGCATTATGCAGATTTTCGCGGTCGAGCAACTCGTAAAGAATTCTGGACGGCGATGATCGTGAACGTTGTCATTGTTTGGCTACTGGTCTTTGTCTTCACAGGCTCACTTGCTTTTGATCCGAATGCAGTGCAATTTCCAGTTTTGGGAATCATCGTGGTCACAATTTTTGGATTAGCAATCATTATTCCACAATGGGCACTTATTTTCCGGCGCGTGCGTGACACTGGTGTCAAAAACGTTATTTTGTGGGGTATTTTGGCAATCATCATCAACATCATCTCTTTGGTGTTTGGATTTATCCCAACTGATAATAACAAGTAAAATTAAAACCTATATATACGCTAGCGTCTTGTACGTTGGCGTTTTTCTTTTGCAACGAATTCACAAGTTCCCCGCAATCCGATCCGTAATTTTAGACTAATTCTCAAATCTTACACAATCTTAATAAAGCAAAGTAAATAAAACTAAACCCGTTCATATGTCTTTGTTACAATTGGGTTACAAATATGAAAAAACAGGAGAAAAAAATAATGATACATAAAATTAGCAAACGGATGACACAAGCTTTGTTACTATTGAGCGTAATATTTGTTGGTTTAGTCACGCCTGCAACGACGATTCTGATGCAAAATTGGGAGACGATTGCGCATGCGGATGTGGGTGTGGGTGGAGAGAGTGGAGATTGTACATGGAGCATTGATGGCGGTGTTTTAACGATCCGACCAACTGATGATAAGAGTGGAAAATTAGGCGTTATCGAGTATGAAACGGAATGGGATGATAATTATATTGCGCCAACGATTAATTCAGTTGAGATCGAGCCTGGAGTTATTCCGAATGAAAATTCTAGTTGCTTGTTCGAAAGGTTGTGGAATTGTAAAACGATTAACGGATTGACCAACCTTGATATGAGCAATGTTACTAATATGGCGAGGATGTTCTTTGACTGTAGGGGTTTGCCAGAATTAGATTTAAGTAGCTTTAAGACAGACAATGTAACTGATATGTCGCAGATGTTTTATTCTTGTCAAGGCCTACAAAAGTTGAATGTAAGTGAATTTAACACAGGCGCGGTTACAAATATGAGTGAAATGTTTGATTTTTGTCGTGGGTTGCAACAATTGGATATAAGCAGCTTTAAGACAGACAAAGTAACTAATATGGATTGGATGTTTACTGTTTGTGATAATCTGAAACAGTTGGATGTAAGCAGTTTTGACACAAGATCAGTTACAAGTATGAGGGGGATGTTCAATTATTGCACAGATTTGCAACAATTGAACGTTAGCAATTTTAATACGAGTGCTGTAACAGATATGAGCGATATGTTTTTTTGGTGCCAAGGTGTGCAACAATTGGATTTGCACAATTTTGATACGAGCAAAGTTACAAATTTAGCATGCATGTTTCAAGGTTGTCATTCATTGAAATCTGTGGAGATAAGCAGCTTTAATACAAGCGCAGTTACTTATATGAATAGGATGTTTTGTGAATGTTATAGTTTACAACAAATTGATTTAAGTCATTTTAGGACGCCTAACCTCATTGACGCGGCTGAAATGTTTAATTATTGTTCTAGTCTAAAGCAGCTGGATTTAAGTAACTTTGACACAAGTTCAGTCACGGACGTAAACTTTATGTTCTCTGATTGTACTAGTTTGGAGCAATTGGATATAAGCAATTTTAATACAAGCAAGGTTTACCGTATGGACTGTATGTTTTGCAATTGTTATCAGTTACAACAGCTTGATTTAAGCAGCTTTGAAACTAATGATAAAACGTATATGCTTGGAATTTTTGAAGAATGTAATTCATTGTGGAAGTTAACACTTGGCGCTAATTTCGCTTTGAAAGATAATATATGGGTGCCAGATCCAATTATTGGAACGACTTTTGACACAAGATATACAGTAAATTCAACGGACTGGCGAATTGTTGGAAATGGGGATGTACATCATCCAAAAGGTGAACAGTTGACGGCGGAACAAATTGTTAACCAGCACAATGCTAGCGGACAGACAGACACGTATGTTTGGCAAAGCGATCCGTTGCCTAATAAGACTGTCACTATCAATTATTTAGATATTGATACAGGTAGTGTGAAGGTTGGAACAGAGCAGTTAGCAGGCGAAGAAGGCACAAATTATACAGTGACTAGTACGAAACTTGATGCATTGAAGGCACAGGGTTATGAATTTAATCATGCTGATGCTGGCTACCCTGCTGGAACTTTTGATTCAAACAAGACAATCAATGTTTATCTGAAGCATACAACAACTTTTACGACATCTAGCAAGACTATCAAACAAACGATTCATTATGTGGATGCAAACCAAAATACCTTGGCTCAAGATAACATTCAGGAACTGACATTTACACATTCTGTGACGACGGACAATGTGACTCATGCAATTTTGAATGACGTTTGGACTCCAGAACAAATTACTAATGCAGTTACTTCGCCAGACATTGATGGTTATACTACGTCGACTAAGGTTGTGGAGGGACAGGTTTACACGCATACATCAAATTCGGCAAACGAAATCAATGTAGTGTATGCAGCAAATGTACCTGTTCCAGCTCCAATTATCGGGCCAAACGTTGTAGCAGGTGTACCTGGACTGGCTCCGGCTATGATTTACGCGCAAGGTACGGCAACTCCAATTTATGCACCAACATTAGCAAATATAGTAACTCCATTTGTAACTGATGATTCAACTGTGAAGAGTGCGAATGATTCTTCAGCTGACAAAAGTGTTGAAGCTGCAGATACTCAATCAAGCACGACAGCTTGGTGGGCGTTGGTAGTCGGAATTTTGGCAGCCTCTGTAGCTTTGGCTGGATTGTGGTTCTTGTTATTCCGGCGCCGGCCAAAGGGTTAGGTAGAAGATAATTATAAAAAAAGAAAGACTTGAAGTTGGGGCGGTAATCGTTATATAATTAGAACATACAAAAAAGGCATCAAGGTATTGCCGTACCTCGATGCCGACAAGCCCAAGAGAAATGCTGGTTAGCGCTTACGTTCTATACGTTTGCGTTTTTTCTTTGTCACAAAGTTACACAGCTTGACTGAGACATACATCTTGGTCAACGCCTGTATAATCCGTGGCGAAGTAAAAATCAGCGCACAT
>JAITPD010000034.1 GCA_031289615.1 Lactobacillaceae bacterium
TCGCTGGCAGCGGATGTTGCTACGCTTGAAGCACTTGAAGCCACGCTTGAGTCAGCGGTTGCAGTACTTGCGGCAGCTGAAGCTTCACTCGCAATTGAAGCAACGTCTGAATTACCAGGAACTGAGCTTGCAATTGAATCAGCTAATGAGGCTGATGAATTTGCTTCACTTGCTGCATCACTGGCAATTGTTGCTGAACTAGCAGCGGCACTGGCTGATGATGAAGCATCACTTGCTGACTGATCAGCTCCACTTGCGACTGAAGCCACGCTCGTTGAAACCGTTTCTGTAACAGATGCTGCGCTACTTGCTGCGCTTGGAATTGCTGGGTCAACCGAATACGTAACCGTCGCGCTCAAATCTATTGGCGTTGTAGTTGTCGTAGTTGGCAAATCATAAGAAACGCTCGCTTGATCAGCCACATAATTAGTAACAGCTGGTGTATCAACTGTAGCAGGTTCGCTAACCAGAGTATAAGTTGTGATACCAGTCACTTGATCAGTTGCCGTTGTATATTGAACATCTGCACTGACAGCATCCGGTGTATTTGCTCCAGCACCGGTATACGTCACAACAGCCGTCGTCGTCAAAGTGCTATCAACGATTTTGTGCGTCAAATGAACCGTAATCGTTTGGTCCACGCTGTCATCATCATCGAATGTCGTCGGAGCATCAATCGTGCCAATGACATAGTTGCTCAAGTCCGCTGCACTACCCGTTGTTGACCAGGTTAAAGTGTCGCTAGCTTGGTTGAACGTAATATCAGAATCAGTTGCGCCTGAAACCGACACCCCTGTTGCAACTGTATCACCAGTCGTATCATCGACGTAGACAACGTTGGCAACCTGGGTATCAGCGGTATATGTGACACTCAAAGTTTGCATCGAAGCATCACTAGTAGCGGCCGTATACACACCATTGCTTGATGACCCGATATTATTTGTATCATCGTAAGTTGAATCCGCAGCAATTGCCTCAGACAAAGCAGTGGCTCCGCTGAATACAGAACCATTGGCGGCAGTGACGACCGTTGTATAGCCAGACAATGCAAGGCTTGCATCAGTTACACCAGCGAAATTACTGAATGTGCTGTCAGTGACTCCTGCTTGACTTGCGGCTAATGACGCTGACGAAGCACCCGGTGCAGTCACATTCAAATTAACCTGTTGATACTCTGGCGTAACTTGAATATAGTAATTACCTTGCCAAGTCACGTTACCATCAGCATCGGTCGTTGAAGTCAGATCGTATGCGTTAGTAATGTTAGCAGAACTCAAAGCACCTTGAGGTAATGCAGCAATTGTATTACCGTTTGCATCAGTAATCACGCCAGTTGGTTGATACCCAGAGCTAATCAGTCCAGCTTGCATAGCCGCCTGAATAATTTGGCTCTCAGTGGCAACTCCAGCACTCATATTTTGAATTAACCACAAGAATGAATAGAGACCAGAGCTATCTTTTGCACCATACGAATTGATCAACGCTGCGGCCTGTAGCAAAGTCGTATCTGTAATGGCTGTAGATACACCGTTGACCACGTTATAAATCGAAATCGTCAGTGGTTGTGCCACATAATTAACCGTAAACGTTTGGGGAGCCGAGTCCGTATCTCCCGTGTTAGTAGTTTGGTCGTAATATGGGTTGGCGGCCAATGCAGCGGCCAATGTTGGATATGAGCTACCATTGTATGAAACAGTGTAATTGTATCCTGTCACTGCTAAATCGGCGTCCGTGATTCCCATTGAAATAGCAGTCGAATCATCAGAGACCGTTGCAGATGCACTGGCCAAAGTTGTTCCTGCTGTTGCTAATGAAGTATTTCCACCATAAGTTGCCGCTGTACCAACAACGATGCTGGCACTTTCAAATGAACCTGGCAACGGAACGCTGGCAAGTAACAAGTCAATGTCTTTTTGTGAAGTCGTCGCCGGTGACACCAAAGTATTGTCAGCGTTAACGACGGCACGAATGGCGGTCATCGCTGCTGCAATACTGGTTGCTACTGAGCTAGTCAAATTCGTCCGAGTTGCAGCCTCACTCAAAGCAGCGTAGTTCGAATTCAAAATCGATCCGTCCACCGCTTGGTAAATAACATCCGTTGAAGCTTGCCCGTTCAAAGCGCCACTCAAAGTCGTTGTGTAAACTTGGTCAGAGAAAGTTCCAGCCGTTGCGCTCGTCATGCTTGGTGCCGTTGCTTCGACCCCAACCGTGACAGTCGTGTTAGTCTCAATGCCCGTCAGATTATCAATGTTTGCCAAGGCCGTCGACATGGTACTAGCAACTTTTTGGAAGTCAGTCGACATTTGGTTGAATAAGGTTGTGGTGGCTGCGGTAATCTGATTAGTAGCAGTCGTGGCCACTCCTTGAATTGCTGAAATCAAAATTCCACCAATCGTACTCAAATCACCAGTATGTGATGTTCCAGTTGGCGTGTTTGCCAAATACAGACTCAAGGTATTAGTAGCATTCGTATACTGATACTGAGCGGCATTCACAGTCTTGGTCTGAGCAGCTGCAACTTGGTTCAACAATCCAGCGATATACGTATCTTGCGTTGTACCCTTCGCTGCATAAGTTGCTGCCAAGCTAGAAAATTGAGTTGCATACGACTGGGCCTGAGTGATAACTTGCTGCGAGACAATTTGCACAATCTGGGCTTGAATTCCCAGCATTGCTTGATAAGTCAATGCATTATCGTCCCCTTTATACCCGTCATACCAAAAGGCAAAGATGTTAGCTACGTACTGAGGAATGACATTTTGTAGATAATTCGTGATTTGATCTTGAATTCCGTTAACCGCAGCAACTTCATTTTGTACCGCAGCATTAATAGCATCCAAAACAACATCAGTCGGATTAAGTGAATAAGAACCAGTGCCAGCACTCAAAGGCACCGTAAAAGCAGCCGAGGTTAAGGCGTTAACATTTGCTAACAAACTAGTCAAAGTTGCAGACGCACTTGCGAGAGATGAAGTATCTAATCCCATTCCTGGAACAGAAATATACATACTTCCGGTGCTGGCATAACTCGTGGTAATTGCCATCAATGAACTGTTAGCCAGATAACTAGTAGCAAATGATAAAATGCCACTAAAGAGACTTGCCGCACTAGAATTACCTGCGGCTACTGCAGAACTATAGACAGCGGTCATAGAACTTAGTAAAGCAGCTCCACTCGAACTCGTCATGTTAAGGAATGAGCCACCGATATAACTAGAAACAGCAGTACTATTATTCAAATTAGCTGCATTACTCGTCAAATCGGTAGTCATCTGACTGACCGCAGAAGCTGGAGCGGACGTTAAGGATGCCACGCTCGCTGGGTCTGCAGTCAAAGATACCTGCACAATCGCTGCTCCACTTCCAGTGACCAAGGCAGCATACGAAGATGATGCAGAAGCCGCAGAATTATAAGCAGATTGAGCTGATGCCAATGATGCTTGAGCTTGGGAATTAAAGAGGCTAGCGGCCGAGGCGTTGTAAATCTGCATTCCAGCGGCAAGGGATTGCCCATTACCAAAGTATGAATTCTTCCAAGCCATCAATGCTGCATAGTTAGAATCACTTGTTGTCGAAACTAAGGCATAAGTTGACCCATTATATGCATATGAGACTGCCATTGAAGCTGCTGTATATGCGGAAGTGAAATTACCTGCCGCAAAATATGAATTGGCAGCAGTGACTTGAGCAACTTCACTCGCCAAATGATTAGAACTACCCATTGAAGCCAAAACAGCAGCTGCCGTTGAAGATTCTGGTCCGATATACGTTTGCCACACAGCCGCCGTTGAAGCCGCCGCCGAAGAAGCATTCGCCAAAACCAGCGCCAACGAAGCCGCTGCTGAAGACAATGCTGTCATCGAGTCATTCGTCAAAACCACCGTCGTTCCACCAACCGTGGTCGCCGTCGTTTGTCCGGCCGAATTCGTTCCGTACGAAATACCGGCAATGCTGTCGCTCGTTGATGGCAACGACACATTTATCGTTTCACTACTGGTTGCCGCACCCGAAGATGAAGCTGAGGTCGTAATGTCAATCCCAGTTGTTGCAGAACTGCTAGCGTTAACATCAACCGTAATTGCACCTTGATCATTGGCATCACTCGCCGTGCTTGTTGTGGCACTTGAAGAATCGCCAACAATTGGCGCAGCAGATGCCGCCGAAGAACCAGTGCTAGCAATACTTGTCCAGTCACTGCTTGCTGCAGCACTACTTACTGCGCTTGAAACATCGCTCGCGATACTTGATGCAGTTGAGTTGGCGCTTGAGCCAGATGAATTTCCGTTAGCCGTAGTTGTGTTCGCAGCTGCAGCAGACAATGTCACGGTGTCTCCTTGCGTCGCCGAGTTATCGGTCGCAGTGACGTCACCAGAAATTGTATCGGCGCTCACGATGCCAGCAGCATTGCCAGCGAATCCCGCACCAATGACAACAGACAGCGCCGTCAATCCAGCCGCTACCCATTTCTTACCATCTTTATACATCTTAACGCGATGCTTAGCCTGGAATTCCTGCTCAGTTTCATCGACCCGATGCGTGTAATTATTTTTATTTTTCATATTTTTGCCCCGATTCCCCTGCTCTTGACTAATGATCCATCAACCACACCAGTCTGTTGCCAAGCATTCCATTGTTTCTCAGCATTGTAATCTTTAGCCGTGGCATACGCGCCATCCGAAAGTTGTTGCGCTAAGTCTACATCATTAAACATATTAATAATTGCATCAGCCGCTGCATCAAACTTTCCAGCTTCAATTAGATAACCATTTTCATTAGTCTTAACAACGTCTCTTGCGCCATAATTCACGTTATACACAACTGCTGGCAATCCAAAGCTCATTCCTTCTAGCACGCTCATACCAAATGCTTCTCCAGTTGAGGTTTGCAAAAGAACTTGGGCGTCTAACAATGCTTTGTTGCGTTCTTCACCAATCGCATAATTAGCAAAAGTTACAGCTTCTTTCAAACCAGCATTTTCGATTTTAGTTTCCAAATCTTTCCGCAAATCTTGATCAGTCCCATATCCACGGAATTCCAAAGTCGCATCCGGAATTGCTTGCTTGACCTTGTTAAACACGCGAATCGCATGCTCCGGCCGCTTTTCAGCTGAGAGCCGGCTGTAATAAATAATCTTGTGCTCTGTCCGTTTGTTCAAAGTAACTTTTTCGCGTTGCAAGACATCTTCATCAATAAACGTATCTGGAACAGTGATAAATGTTTGCTTTGGATAACGCTTGGTTAAATCAGTTCGTTGCTCTTCTGTCGCAACCAACACGCCATGGAAGGCTTTTGCATATTCACCAAAGAGTGGCTCAAACGCTGGCAACAACTTACCACGAACCGGATTAGTTGGATCCGCCGTGTGAACCCCATGCAGCGCTTGCCATTTACCAGTCGAACCAACGACGCGCGCAATTGGATCGATCAAGTTTAGCCGGTCATTGATAATCGTACCCGGCGTTTGTTTCATGATTTCATTCATAAAGAACGTAAATAATTCGTCTTCAGAATTAAAGCGGAACACCTGACCTTGATAATCGTAAACCTTCCACATCGTTGGAAACCGTTGACCATTCACATCCATATGAATAATTTCAAGTTTCGTCGCTCCGGTCGGGCTAAAGAAACGTTGCGTTCCGATTTGCCCATCTGGATGATAAAAATTAGTTGATGACTTGAAACCACGATAATCCCACATGTCAGTCGCAACCATGTTTTCAAAGCGATCATAATAGTCAATCGAATGCACCATCCCAATCGTACCAGACATGATGTGCGCCTTTGCAACGATGCGCCCGTGATGCTTCACAACTGAAGTATTTGGATCAAGCGCTTCGATATGGTCCTCGCTCTTGTCAATCGCTGTGATATAACGCACATTCGCTGGGGCGCCAACATAATCCACTGCGTCTTGAAAAAAATCATACATATTGATAGCTTGGTCACTTGTCAAATTCAAATGAAGCAAACCTTGTGAAAAGCTGTTGTTGTAATTGCGTGCAACATATTTAGCAGGAACGCCATTTAAATTAAATAACTGCGTCCGCTTACCTTGCGAGAATTCAGTCCCAGAGTTCAGTCCGAAAATATTTTCACTTGTAAAATAAAACATGGCTATCCCTCCTCGCTTAATCCGGCCGTAATTGGCGCCTTATAGTGTTTAACCTTGTCAGCCCAGCTATCTTGCGCATCAGCCAATAATTCTTGCCATGCGTGCCAGACATTTGTTTCTGAATAACGCTTAGCTAATTCATACGATTGATCTGACATTTCTTGCATTTTATCTGGATCAGAGAACAGCTCAACTAGCTTGTCTGCCACCGCTTCATAGTCATTGTACGGAACCACATACCCATTTTCGCCGTCTACAATAATTTCGTTAGGCCCGTAGTTAACGTCATACGTCACACCAACATCACCTTGTGAAATAGCTTCCATGATTGATAAGTTGAACCCTTCCATAATAGAAGTTAGTCCAAAAATCTGGGCATCCTTTTCAACTGCTGCGACGTCTGTTGTATAATCGTGAACCGTCACGGCATCCGCAAGATCGTATTCTTCAATCGCTTCGGTCACATTGCGCATGGCCACGAAGTTATCAGTTCCATCTTTATATCCGTACAAATCAAGGGTAATCTCTGGAACCTTTTTCTTGGCAATTCCAACAGCTTTCGTCAAATCAGCCAAACGCTTCTCTGGCGCGATTCGAGCAAGAGCAACAACTTTTCCAAATGTTCGATCCTTCATAGGAATCCGTGGTTCATCAAAATGTGCATCCGGAACAACACCAACTGGAATCGTGAACAATTTAGTTTGTGGTTGGAAACGTGATTGAACGTCATCGTTTTGCTTTTGTGTGGCAGAAATCACAGCGTCATATTGATTGATATTTGTCAGCGGGAATTCGTAATTGTTATTCATGACAGAATGCATCGTTTCTTGTGAATCTGCCGCATGCGAATTGTGCAAATGCATCACAGTGTAGGCTGGACGATCAAGCTTCAAAACACTCCAGTCAGCCAGGTGAGTTCGGTCGAGCACAAACAAGTTTGGCTCATCAGCTCGCCAATAATCTGCATTAATCTCGTTAATGAAATGCGCCGTCAGTTCTTCAATCGTGTCAAATAGATAAACAGCGCCATCTTTAGCGTTCAAGCGCCATCCTGATTTTTGGAAAGTTCCAGCAGCTGAACTTTTATTAAATGTTTCCAAAACCACGCGTCCATCTGGAGTTGACCATGTTTCCGTTCCAATGCGATTGTCTGGCGTATACCATTGCGTCAATGAGACGAACCCGCGCCGGTCATATTGTTCAACGGCGTAAAGATTTCCAAAGCCGTCAAATAATTCTGTCGACAAAACTTGTTTATTTTCATCATCCGGAAAATAATTGATGCGTGCAAGAATCTGATCTTCCTTTGGGCCGTATGCCACGTAGCGATTTGCGTCAGGTTCATGGTCTAGCTTGATGACAGGAACCCCAAATTTAAGTTCTTGGGCAACCAACACTTTTTGCGTAAACGTTTCTGTTTCTTGATAATAGTCAAACATCGACAGAACTTCTGAATCTAGCAGACCTGTCGCAGTTGTATTTGTATGTAACATTGGATCCCAATCACGAACGACAATCTTAAAAGGCGTCTGGTGATCACGAAAAAGCTTAGCCCGCTTTAATTGAGCATGCTCGATCCCAGATTTTTGTTTTTGCATGTTAGCATTCATAAAAAAGTTCATATTTTTTCTCCATTAGTTCGAAAACGTCTAGACCAATTTTGTATCATTATTTTAATAATACAGGATTTATATTCTACTTACCAATAATAAGTCTTATTGATTCGGCTAGTAAAATGATTTACAATTTATTAAAACAATATATATATATATATATATCAATACACTTGTAATTGACTTTATGCCTAACATGACAAGATTAAGCATATTTGTAACATAAAGGGTGTTTAAAACCGTTTTCATAATTGCCAGAATTTTCGACACTTCAGGCTATGTCTACATATTAATGATTTTGTGTGACTTTTTTTGTAAATTTCGGTGATAATATTTATGTAATATAGTTTTAATATTTTGGCTTGAGAAAACGTCTTGGTAATTTTTCATACTCGCGGGACTGACCTGTGATGCATTTTTTCATACTTCTGCTCGTTTTCATACATCATTCGCAACAAAAAAGATCGTACCTAACTTGGCACGACCCTTTATTAGTTAAATCATCATCTACTTACTAACTTGATGCACATGAATCTCATAGGCATCACCCTTTGAATTTGCACCCTTTTGTTCAAACGATTTAAGAATATAGATACTATTTGAACCCTTTTGCAACGTATACGTCTTTGAGAATCTCTCCGCTGCAAGTCCCATGTAAGCATCACCGTGTTCATCTAGCCAAATGCTGTCATTAGAACTAGCGATTCCATTAAAGACGGTCTCATCATTCACCATCACTGTTGAACCACCATTATGCGATGTTACCGTTCCACTCAAAGTAAACTTAGTGTTCGTCGTATACACATCATAAACATTTGAACCCTCTCGGTGAATCCAAGTAGCCTCAGTGTCTAAATGCACGACCGGCTTACCCAAGTCAACCGCGAGTACGTGCGTTTCTTCTGAATGTTTAACTACATCATTCACACTATAATCATACTCAACAGTAAAGAGTTTCTTCGTGACATTCTCAATGTCTTTTGCCACGTATTTGAATGAACCATCTGCATTGATCTTAACTTGATTTTCTGTCGCATTTGGATCAGTGCTATTGATGATAATTTTCATGTTAGCAACTGTTGGTAAAGCATAACCAGAAATCGTATATTCCTTAGTGTCAGGATTATAAATTGCGTACTCATTATTGTCATCCACAAGATTAGAGGGATCAACAATTCCATCAACTGTCAAAAATTCAACCGGATTTGCCTCAGTTAAGCCATCCATAATTCCAACACGTTCAGCCTTAATTGGCAAAATTGGATCAGAATTCTTTCCATCATCAATTTCCACGTCATCCAAAGTATACCCTGCTGGCAAACGGTAGACTGTAATAGAATTGTCTCCAACAAAATTCTTCAAATCAGTAGCATAATTCTGAATTTTGTCGCCTTCCTCACCCAAACAAGGAAGTAAAGTTCGATCACTATTATATTGCTCTAGTAAGTTCAAAACTGTTTTGTCATATGAATTAAATTCAATCTTATTTGCACCTGTCGCTCCTTCAAACAAAGCTGTTTTCACTTCCTCTGGAGAATCAGTATGGGTTTTGTTGGTCAACGTCTCTGAATTAGCCAATTCTTGTGCATCATACAGGTGAACAGTCGCAGAATAGTTCCCTTGACTGTCAATCTCACTTGCCTCGCCAACACTCTTACCATCAATAGGATTAACCACGTGCAGATTATTTTTATGGTACAACTTTATATCATCAGTTGGGCCTGAAGGATAAATATAACCTGGGCTTACAGTTTGAAGTAACCCAGATTGTTGATCAATTGTCTGAGCATTATACACAAACATCTTACTTGCTTGGTGTTCATTAAATTGCCCGTTCAATGTCAATTCTTCGACATCATTTGGCACAACCAACACTGAAGTCTCACCACGCATCACCCATTTACCATGGTTAATTTGCGCAATTTTTTCATCACTGTCAGTCAAAGCATGATCTGCCATCGGATCAACATTCAAATTCGGCACTAATGGCTTGTGTAACGCTTCCCCAGTTTCATCAGTGAAAGTAATATATCCAATAGTTGCAATTTCTAGCTTTTGCTTCCAATGACCGGTTTGGCTTGGTGTCACCTGAACAGATTTCACCAGCTGATCTTCATACGTATAAGTTGAAATCGTAAACGCCTTAGAATTATCATAATCCCCGTTCATAGTAATTTGCCAGTTATCGCTACCTAATGGTGTAAGGTCGAATGCATTAATTAAATCAGAACTCTTATCTGAACTAATCATTGGATCACGAATTGCCCCAACTTGTAAATGTGTTCGCTCTACATCACTATACAATGCGAACTCTTCTCCCTGCGTATCAACGTTTAACTGCTTCGAATATGTTGTCAAATCAGTATCAGAACCCTTATCCTTAGTTAAATCGACCAATATCTTATTTTCGTACCAATTACCATTTCCGGCGTTATCACGCACCGTAAATTCAACTGTATTACCGGTTTCTTTAAGGTCAGTCAACTGATTTTGATTCACGGTAAATTTAATCTTTTTAGCATTCCAATCTACATCACTGATAGCACTATTTTGACCAGCTTTATAAAATGCTTCTTTTCCATTAATTCGTACACTCACCCCCGCACCTTCTGGGTTAATATCTGTTGTCACAATTCCAGAACCGTTTTCTTCAATTTCTCCAGAAAGGACAAACTGCTGTTCATCATTGTCTGATTCCTTTGGTTGGGCTACCAATGTAACATTCTTAACCTTAGGAACGACATTGTCCACAGTCAGCTTATGATACTTAATTTCTGTCTTCTTACCATCCCAAGAAGTTGCCTTGACCCGGATATAATAAATTCCGTCAGGTGCCTTGTTCATATCACCATTCGTTGGATCTGGAAGCATTCCATCCCAGTCAGCAGTAATCTGTTGTGGGGCGACATCCTGGTAGGTTGCTAAATGCTTCAAAAGCGTCTTTTTCTGCCCATCTAAGACATCAAATGACAATTCCTTTGACCACCGCATCACCTGTTCAAAATCAACCATTGCGTTATTACTTGAAGTTGAACTAAACGAAAGGGCCGCATGATTTGGGTCATTAGTCCAATATTTCCCACCCAGCGCTGGATCGTCAACATCTGTGGCAGTAGCACGCAATGGCAACCCACTCGTTCCATTTGCTAGATAACCATATCCATAAACTGAGCCCTTTTCCTCAGCTGATTTATCCAAAATTGCATCTTGATCCCAATCGCCATAGAAACCAACATAAGGAATCGATTCAGCTGGTAAAGCAAGATCAGAAGTCGGTGTCACTTTAACGTAACCCTCAACCCAATTTTGTTCCGCAAATGTGTCTGGCAAAGTTATCGTAACTTGCACGGTCTTGATGGCATTCGCTGCAATTGTAACTTTTTGCTTATTGCTAGTCACTTCTGAGTCTGCCACTAATTCATCATTCACCAAATCCAAATTTTCTTTTTCGTCAGCCATATAGTATAACCCAACATCATTCAAATGTTGCATATCAATAATCGAAGAACCGTGTGCTTTGATTCCTACTTTATTTGGCGTTTCAGGATCTTCAACTCGTACTTCAGTTTGCACTCCTTCTCCACCATCAATCGTATAAGTTTCGCGCTTGTTACTAGTGTTTTGAATATTCAACTTAAAAGTCTTAGTGGTTGTGGCAAAACTCTTCAAATTAACAACACCATCACCGTCACTCGCATCAGTTACGACTGTAGTAGCTTTACTAGCTGAATCAACTTGCACCATTCCAGCTCCTTGTTGCCGTGGTGAATAAAGCGAATTATTTGCAACATCTGCCACAGGACTTGCAGTATTTTGAAGCATCGTTCGAATTTTCTTAACAAACGTCCCACTACCTTGTCCTAAATCGGTATTATTCTTTTTTGCTTGTTGTTTCAACAGTGCAACAGATCCAGCGACGAATGGTGAGGCCATTGAGGTTCCACTCAGTTGTTGGTATCCATCGTTAGTCAATGACCAAACGTGCCCACCAATACCAGTCACATCGGGTTTAATTTCCAAATCAGGAGTGGTTCCCCATGAACTGAATGTTGACATTTTCGCACTATCAGCATTATCAACCTTTTCAATAAATGGTTCTGATATAGAAAGCCCAGATGCTCTACGATTATCATTGTTTACACTTTCATTATGCTCCATAATATACTTAGTTAATTTTTGCCCAGCTTCATATGACATTCCAATCGAAGGAACTGCTACACTTTCATCATACTTTTCCCATCCAAATGACGGCATTTCACGATCTTTATTATCAATCAAAATAAGTCCCTTAATATGTGAACTGGTACTTTTTGCATGTAACATCTTTTGAATCTCTTCCAAGGTTCCTTCTTTATATTTAACAACAATAATTTCATTCTTAGGAATTTGTAAATTTGAAATATCATTCATTGTCCCGCCAGCTTGTCCACTAGCAGAATCTTTAGAATCATTTAGCAACTCGATAGTACTTACATCATCCCAAATATCATCTGGAATTCCCGGAGCTGCTTCAACTTGCATCATTCCAAATTGATCTACGCCATCCTTGCTAATTTTAACAAATGATGGCCTCTTTGAAGTTCCCTCCATCGAAGCGACTGAAATGGCTCCATCCGAATAAGCCAAATCCCCCAAACTGAAATCCTCTTCAACATTGTGTTCATCAGTGTGGTTGTCATCCATTCCACGGGTAGATGCACGTCCATCATTTGAGGCTGCAACGACTGGAACTACTCCAGCATCTGCCGCCCGATTCAAGGCAATTGACTCTGGTGCAATTTCCTTTGCGGTAGTCATTGTGCCACCCAAAGACAAATTCATAACGTCAGCGCCTAACTTAACTGAATCTTCAATCGCATCAATGATAGCGTCGGTAAAAGCACCTTGTCCATAATGTTCATCATTAGCAAAAACCTTCATATCCAATAATTGCGCTTCAGGTGCGACTCCTTGGACCTTTCCATTGGCCGCCATAATTCCAGCAACGTGTTGCCCGTGCATATTAGTAACACCAGTTGAATCCTTTAATTCACTTTTTTTGTCAGAACCAACAGCATAATTGTGTGCATAAGGGACCTTTTTTGATTCCCAAACTCCATAATTGTTAGCTTTCACAAAGGCTGTCGTGGTGGCCTTTGATAGCTTGAGAGCTGCTTTACCGGTCTTAGTCAACTTCAAGTCCGGGTGCGTGTAATCGATCCCTGAGTCAATATCAGCAATCAATATTCCAGCCCCATCTGCTCCATTGACCTTCCGATATTCGTCAGTTACTTGTGCAATCTCGTTGTCATCGGTATCGGCGGTCTGATAAACGCCTTGAATCGAAACACCCTTAACTCCCGCAATTTCTGCCAATTCTGCTAATTGAGATGGCTTTGCTTCAATCGAAAACGTGTTAACTAGATAACCTGAAGTGTCCGCAACTTTCTTCCCAGTAATTTTTTCTGACGCTTCTTGCATTGGCTTTTGCGCAGCGACGACACTTTTTTCAGCTGCATCAATAGCGTAAATTGAATCAGTCGTTCCATCTGCTTTCGGTGTGCTAATTTTTTCAATAGCAGCCTGCGCGTCTAAAGTCAAAGATACCTTGATATATGTGCTTGATTTTTCACCAAGCGTCATTTCGGTCGGCTTCTTACCTTGGTTTTCAAGCTGAGCATCATAAACCGTTGTCATGCCCTTAGTTTTTTGATCATCTTCTTTTTCTGCTGTTGTCTTAGGAGTACTAACCGGGTACGCCTTTACAATACTACTCACTTTTTTCGCTGTGGCTACTTCTGCTTGCTGTGTAGTTAGATAATCGGCAGTTAGCCCTGCTCCGATCAATCCAATTGCACCTAATACCAAAAGCGACTTCAACATGTAACTTTTATTCGTTATCATAGGCGTACTCCTTTTTAATAGATATGCGTTTATTTAGTTATGCTAATATAACTCTCATTTATTTCTAATGCAAGCGTTTTTATTTTACAATTTTATTACAAAACAACTTATTAAACGCTTATTTATAGCCGTTTACTTACAAATAATAATCTAATTTAGTTCTAATTTTATCTGCATGTTTGTTTCAAAATACCTAACAAGTTCTATATTTCGTATTTTTTACTTGTATATTGTTAGGAAAATTATGTATTTAAATCCAACTTTGGCTTAGGCTAAATTTTCTGATTCCTTTTAAGCGCAAAAAAATACCCACCCGACCGAAATCGAGTGAGTATTCAAATTTTTGTAATTGTCGCAATCGACAAATCGGTAAGATAAATCTTAACGCTTTGAGAATTGTGAAGCCTTACGGGCCTTCTTCAAACCTGGCTTCTTACGTTCCTTCATACGTGAGTCACGAGTCAACAATCCTGCTGACTTCAAAACTGCACGGAATTCAGGGTCAACTTCTAACAATGCACGTGAGATACCATGACGGATCGCACCTGATTGTCCAGAGAAGCCACCCCCATTAACGTTTACCAAAACATCGTAGTTTCCCAAAGTTTCAGTTGTGTTGAATGGTTGAATCATAACCTCACGCAAATTAGCGAAAGGAATATAGTCTTCAGCAGACTTGCCGTTGATAGTAATTGCTCCGTTACCAGGTACCAAACGTACTCGTGCAACTGAGTTCTTACGACGACCAGTTCCGTAATATTGTACAGTAGCCATAATACTTATTTCTCCTTTCTGCTAATTAGATTAGGTTAGTGATATCCAACACTTCAGGCTTTTGAGCTTCGTGATTGTGATTTGCATCAGCGAACACATGTAGCTTCAAACCTTGTTGGTGACCAAGAGTACCCTTTGGCAACATTCCTTGAACTGAAAGCTCAATCAAACGTTGAGGATTCTTTTCACGAAGGTCACCGGCTTTGCGCTCCTTCAAACCACCTGGGTGATTTGAGTGGTGATAATAGATCTTGTCTGTAGCCTTTTTACCAGTCAAAGCGACGTTTGAGGCATTGATAACAATAACGTTATCACCTGTGTCGATGTGAGGGGTGAAAGTAGGCTTGTTCTTACCACGCAAGATTGATGCTACGACCGTTGACAAACGACCCAAAGGTACGTCAGTTGCGTCAACAATGTACCACTTACGCTCGATCTCACCTGGCTTTGCCATATAAGTTGTACGCATGGAAATTTCCTCCAAATATTCTGTTTGTTTACTTTACCAATAATAAAAAGTCGTACCAGGACATTCCCAAATGTGGTGTGGTAAACAATACCGAGAATTATCTTACCTTTTTTCAGCACTAAAGTCAATGGTTTTAGACTAAAAATGTGGCTTAATTCAATTCTAGTCTATAATTCTGACTGCTTTAGCTGTAAATGCTGTTAATTGTTCAAAGTACGCTTTACTAATTTTTATTTTTGTAGGTGTAACATATTTTAAAATATATATCATCCTCAACTTGGTACTAAATATATTTTCCAATATTTAATGTCGAAAATAATCAGCTAATTTAATTGATTACCAAACCTTATTAAAATTAATCATTCGGCGGAATCGTATCCTCTGATCCTGAACTTTCCGAAGAACTCGCTGACGAACTTGATCCCGACGACTCAGCACTTGAACTGGCGCCACTACTTGAATAAGCAGACGATGCTGATGACGAATAACTTGGCGCTGTGCTGGTAGCCGTTGAAGTTTTGGCTTGTGCTGCCGAACTAGCCGCCGCTTCACTCTGCTCACGCGCAACCCTGGCCGCATACGACGCATTCAACGAGGCTTGCTCTTCTGCAGCTGAGGATGCCTTCCGCGCTTCCTCTTTAATCTCTTCTTTGGCTCGAGAAATTTTTTCACGAGCCGCCGCTTGATATTTGGTCCGCATTTTCTTCAACTCTTTTTCGGTTTGCTGTTTCTCAGTTGCCTGCGGATTGAAAAGCTGCATCTTATAACCCTTAATCTCTTTAGCAGTATAACCCTTAGCCTTAAGCCAATTATTAAATGTATTTTGAACGACCGTGATATTAGCATTGGCCCCAGCATCGTTTGCTCTTACATCTTGAAGCGCGTCCGCATATTTCACAGGAACATCCCACGCTAAATGATTAGCATCAGAATCCGCATTAACCTCAGCCAAATGCTTATCCATCAAATGGTTCATGCTGCCCAAAACCATCGTATCAATATTTTGATTATACTCTTCAACCAATGTATTATAGCGGCTTTCTCGTGGTGAAATATGGCTTCCGTTAATCATAATAATCGCCAAAAAAACAGCCATAACTAGAGCTAGCATGATATCAAGTTTGAATTTAAATTTTAATTGAGTCATATTACGTCTCATACATATAATTCCTTAATTATGGTAGCGTGCATTTCTAGAAACCCGTGTTCTCAAAGCTCCATCAATTTCATTAGTAATATTCTTTGAACGTTGCGTCCTTAGCGGTTGCTGCGTCTGTTTACTATCGCTTAAAGCTCTAAATGCAATCACCATAAATGGAATCCAAAAGGCAGCATTTGAACCAGAAACTCCGTAACGATACAAAAAGACGTGTTCAAACAACATCATGACACTCAGATAGATAAAGCCAGACCAATAAATCAAGTTGTGCGTCTTATAAATCTTAATCATGATGAATGCCCAAATGACCAGCACCAACAAAGCTCCAATCAGTCCTGCTGTAAAGACGTAATACGGCATATCACCATCTAAGCCAGCCCAACTTGGCCAATGAGTGAAGAAATGCTCGCGAATTTGATACATTTGTCGCAAGCCCGTTCCAAATAGTAGCTGAGAATGTTTTTCAATATACTGAGACCCTTGTGTTCCGTAATCTATCCGTCCAGTCGATAAAACATTCAATGTCGTGTACAACTCTGAGCCACGTTTAATGACCAACAATATTACGAGATAGACTCCATTAACTAAAACAATCCCACCTGTCATAATGTACCAAATAAGTTTCATGTGTTTGCTGAAAAACAGCTTTACAACCCTTAAGAGAATTAGACTGATTGTGAATCCAAAGACAGACAATAGCACAGAACGAGTTCCGGCATTTAACAGCAATAATATACCAAATATTAATGTCGTGATTGAAAATAACATGAACCGCTTCGACAACATTTGAAATACTGAGACTATAATTAATATACCTGCAAAAAATCCCAACGTATTAATTGCATAGAACCCGATCCCAATCCGTTCCATTCGGGTATTAGAAATAATCCCTTGGAAAAGCCCAGAAAGTTTAACATTGATTTCGGAATTATACGTTAGTGATAGCGACACCAATACTGCACTTAACGTCACTTGCCAGGTGAACAAAAATCTGTGCAGTTTGTCGTAAAAATAATCGCTAATGCTGACTGACATCAAAATGAAAATGATCAATCCATAGACATAGTTGTAGCTTTCCGTGGATGCCTTGATATGTTTACCAAATCCTAAGGCAACAACCGTAACTAACAACAAAGCCAAAGTAGCTAGTAACATTGCACGATTTTTCTTGAACGAACTCCCGATGACCCCAGAGATGAAAATAAACATAATCGAATATGTGTTAATCTCACTCCAAATCGGATCAGCTCCAGAAGTATACGTCACAACCCACGAATAGATAAAAACAACTAACCCTAAATACAAATTAGTTGGCTTGACGTAATTATTGTAGATGTCTTTTATTTCGTGAAACATAAATGAATCTCCAGTCTTAAACAAAGGGTTCATAAAGTCAGCATTTATTCACCTTTTTGTTCAACATACTCTGAATTGAATATCGGCTGAATATTTGTATATCCAGGATATCTCTTAGATATTTTATCTTTAAGTTCTTCAAAAAATGCATATGAATATTTACCAACGCGCTTGTAAACATTTAATTTAACACCATTATCAATAGAAACTTGTTTAACCAATTCTAGATTCGTAACCTTGCCTGCCAAAATAGCTTCTGCAGGTAAATCAATCAATAACTGATTGTCAGGTCCTTGATGCAATTGGATTGGATCTGCAACAATTATATATTGTGCCTTAAAGAAATCAGGTGAAAATCCGTCTCGTTTATCAACATCATGTGGTTGATAGATTAAAGTCTTCGAAGGTTGTGGCAAAAATACATTGTTTAACCCATCTCCATTGAAAAATCCAGTAGAACTTAAAACATATACGCCCCCATTTTTCGCCAAATGCTTTCCTAAATATAGATTTAAATCTTGAATTTTTTTAATATCATGTCTGACCGGTGGAGCAAACGTCACTGAATTACCAAGTATTAACGGTGTGATCGGCTTTTGCAACACATTGACTGGTAAAAAGAAATGGCTCATTATAAAAATCACTAATGTAATAACCAGCAGCCCAATCTTAGCAATATTTTTTGTTGAATAAACTAACAATCCTACCAAACCTGTAATCACAAAAGGCACAAGGAGATAGTAATGATGTTCTCCAAAAGTTTGTGTCATATTAAACATTATAAATATGAGCACACCCTGCACAAATGTAAATGTAAATAAATTCGTAATTTTATTTTTTTGACTCTTAATTGCAATAACATAACCAATAATTGAAATTATGACAAATAATAACCCAAAATGCAAAACAAATCGTGTCAGTCTTTCACCCCAACTACCGACATTATATGAAGAATACAAATCCGTATAGTTAACTAAGAAAGTGTGCTTAAATTGTGGTGCTATAACTGTCGCCATTATCCCTAGCATAGTAATGCCAGAAATAAAGAGATTAATTGTTATTCCTCGAAGTTGTTTAAAAATAAGCTTAATATTTTTATTATCAATAACTGCTTTTAAAACAAAGCCACTCCAGTAAACCAAAAAGAAACTAATTACAAAATAAAGATACCAACGTCTAAGCAATATCAATATTAAAAAAAGTAACCCTAATATGAAAGAATCACGCCAATTAAATTTTTGAAGATCAATAAATGATAAATAAATACCTATTAATGCTACTAATGCTAACGGTGCAATATCAACACGAAAACTTAAAACAGAAATCGCTGAGCTGGGTAAAAACAATAACAGAAACAACAAAGCTGGAAAACATCTATTAATCTTATCTTTTTTAATCTTTAAGACCCTAGTGAAAAATGTTGATCCAAACACTGCAGCTGGAACCATGTACAACCAATAAATAACAGTCTCATAAAGCATCCTACTCAACCCAAAGAACTTCATAAATAATGCAATTGGTACTGCTAATATCGATGAATAGTCTGAGTGTAATGTACTATTAAGCACGTTGTTGTAAATTCCATTTAACCCTTGCTGTGACAATGAAATTGCCTGTTTATAATAATTTGCGTTATCCCACGAAAGAATATCTTTTCTCTGTTGTAACCATTGAACAAAAAATCCATAATTAACAAAAACAATAAGCAACGATAGTATAACCATTAAAAGTGTTTTGTTTTTATTTGATATTCTCTCACTAAAGTACTTCATCTTAATCAGTAAATTTAAGGCGAATGATTTTCTTGTTACAAATCATTTTGTATATGCCTAATTCCTTTCGTATTATCCAAATATTCTCTTTGTTAATTGTACCCTATTATATCTTACATTGGTTAGCTTATAAAACTTTTGATTCATTTTCAGATTAGGATTATGTATCAAAAAAAGGCAACAACACATCAACTCACTAAATTGTACATGGATATCCAAATTAATGGATAAATTAACCTTGTATTGTATGTGGAAATCAAATTCTGAAGCTTTTAAAAATTATTCTCTTAGAACTCCCATGAATTAAGTGTCTTCATACTGGATCGCTTTAACCCACTAAAAAAGTATAATTAATTCTATTAAATTCAACCTCGTATCTTGACTTAATCACACCATTTACGCTTTAAGTTATTAAATTCGTTAAAAGTAGCACCTTAAATTTGTTAAAAGTAGCACCTTAAATTTGTTAAATGATGCAGGCGCTCGTCATTTAAACTGGTTTGAAAATATACCCCAAAACGCAAATAACGCAAACAGAAAAAGCATCTTAGTCAATCAGATACACATCGACCAAGATACTTAATGAGTGGCCTAGATACTTTCGTCCAAGTTATCTAACCGTGACTATACGCTATTTAAAATATAACTCACAAAATTTTCCAACATTGAACTTTTTAATAACGACCAGATCAAATTGTTGCGTTGGCAAATATAAGGAATCATAGTCTAAATCAGCACTGACAAATACCGTTCCATCGGCAAGGGACTTCACTGTCGAATTTATCCAAAAATTAATTCCATTCGCTGTTTGTACAAATGGTCCTTTGCTTTTTTCTCCCCCTGTTTTTGTTAGTCCTTTCAAAATAAAATGACTCTGTTCTCGAGAAATCGTTTTAATAATAACCACCACATCCCCGAACTCTAAGTCTGTAAGTTCCCGTTCAATCTGCGCATTTCTTTCTTTTTGGTCTGCAATTTTATCGATGTGCAAAACGTGGCATAATCCCGAATCTTTTTCTGCTGAATCCCATTGATTGAATTCACGCACTGTATTAATATTAAATTCTTGATACTTTCGTGTCTTCTCAGGTTTGATTCGTTGATCAATTGTCTGAGCCATACTCAAAGCAAACCCATAACAAACCATATCCGGAAGGTCACCCAAACGTTCCTTAGCTTCCTTGTAATAAGCGATATAATCACACATCTTATTTCTCCTAACTCGACTGAACTTCTGGCATTACGCATTGCGTGCAGCCGTTGCATCCACCCAAACAAAATCATTAGCATCATTGTGCCCAATTTGGTCAATCAAAATCCCATTACTAGCTTCGTCATAGTCTTTAATGTCCATCGTGTCCAACCCAAATGTGAACCAACCTTGCTCCAACTCTTCCGCTGTCGGATCCAGCACGCCGTTCGCTTCAAAAGAATATGGCGCTGCACCCGCTAACTCATGCGAAATAACCTGTTGACGTCCACCAAATTCACCCACTTCATCAATCGACCAATGCTTTTGATTCATCTGGACTTTACCAAACTGCCGTAAATATTGAACATCATTGGCTTGGTTGTCTGGTTGATCAGTATTTTCAAAGACATGCACACCATCAATCCAACTCGACCAACCTGGATTTTCCAAAGGAGCTACTTTTCCGAGATAACTTGCCATTGCACCATAACTTACGTGTGTTCCATTGGCATCCTCAATATGACCATCCGGTGCCACAAGCCAAACGTGACCCATTTCTGCATATTCACCTTGGCTAATATGTGCAAATCCGACCACCCAAATTCCACTTGGATAATTAAACCCAGTCGTGACATTACCATTTGCAATTTCTCGTTCATATGAGGCTTGGGCAGTTGCCAGACGTTGTGTCGCCCCCAAAGCGTCATCCACAAAGGCCAAACACCAGCCTGGCGTCCGTGTGACATTTAAATTTGGTGTTACTAATTGCGTATATCCCATTTTTTGCCTTCTTTCTTGTTTTGATATTTTACTAGATAAGAATCCCTTACACTTCAATCCACAAATTAATTCCATCAACATGATTTGACCATGCGGGATGTGAAAGAACTCCGCCGACCGCGTCATTCATTGCTGCATAATTTGCAAAAGTTCCGTTTGAATCCTCAATGTGTCCATCTGGTGCATAGAACCAAACATGTCCAATCATTGGATAGCCCTCTGTCTTAGCAAAGCCAACACTCCATACCCCTGCAGGAGCATTAGTCCCTGCTGTTACGTTGTCAGCATCGATTTCATAATCATACGCAATTTGTGCTGTATCCGACATTAACGGTGTTCCTAAGGCTACATCCACAAATGACAAACACCATCCTGGAATCCGTTCTACTGTAATATCTGGTACTACTAATTGTTGTCTAACCATTTTATTTTCCTACTTTCTTATTTTGATATTTTAAAAATTTCGCCGATTGTTTGCTAGTCTGCTTCTTCTTGATTATCAGGTACTGCTGGAACGTCATAGACAACCGGTGCCTCTGGAACATCAACCCACAGAGTAATCCCGTCAACTTGATTTGACCATCCAGGGTTTACAAGCGAATTATCAAGTGCTTCATTCATCGCAGCGTAATCTGCATAATGCCCATTTGAATCTTCAATGCTGCCATCTGGCGTATAAAACCAAACATGTCCTTCGTCATCACCAGTTTCAGCAAATCCAACACTCCATAACCCTGCAGGTGGTTGAACGTCATCGGTTATATGTCCTGCTCGATCCTCAATGGCATATGCAATCAGCGCCGTATCCGACATTTGATCTTCTGCTAATCCCAAAGCACTGTCTACAAACTTAAGACAATACCCTTCTTCTCGTTCGGCGTGTAAATTTGGTACAACTAATTGTAATTTAAACATTATATTTTCCTTCTTTCAGTTCTATTTAATTTATTTATTTGAATTCACTTTGCTCAGAGCCTGTTTCATCTCTGCCCAAGCAAATTCCAAAATTTCGTCAATTTGTTCCGTACTTAGATTGAACTTAATCTTGTGACTTTCCATCCAATCACTAAAGACTTTTCCAGCAAACGCTTTTTGTTCTGGCCCAGCCAAAGTGTCATTTTTTTGCTCGGCAACCCGTACAGCATATTGCGCAATTTTTTTCGTCATCTCAAATTTTTGATGATGATTCAGTGTCCTAAAATATTGGTACGCTAGAATCCCAATCGTTCCTAAAAATAAAATAATAACTATTTCCATCTTAACCACCAATCACTGGTTCAGCTGAATCTTTCGCCTGAACCTGAATGTCCTTCATCTTGTTGATAAAATCAAGAATTGACACAGAATTCCCAATCAAATCCTCAGTCTTTGGTGAAATCGGCTTACTCTTGTCTTCTGGCACAATCTGCAAATAATAACCAATAATTTGTGGCTCTGCGAATCGCACAATGATCGAGTTACCTGATGATTGAACAGATGAACTTGAGCTTTCATCCTTTGAAGATGAACCGCTCGAAGTTTGGAAGCCAAAGAAACCGCCACCGCTCGACACATGCTTTTCAACCATTGAAGAAGTCGCCGAACTCATCGAAGAATCATTTGTGATCTTGATCGTCACATCCTTTGCTAAGACGAATGCTGTTGGATAAACTGGCAATACACAATCGCGTAGCTCCTGATAGACACCCTCTTTCATTGTCGTGCATGCTGCAGAAATATTATCCGATGTCGACTTATACATATCTGATGTCAATCCAAAGACGCCGGGATTAAACCACGGCCGGTTAATCGTAACCTTTGTCACCGCCATTCCAATCTCAATAGTGGAATTACTTCCTGCACTGAAATCTGACGATGTATTAGCTGACTCACTAGTCGTTTTGCTTCCACCAAAGAACCAAAAGCCACCGTTGGAAGATGAACTTGATGCTGATGATGAGCCAACATGGCTTGCATAGGCTTCACTCATATTTGAGGCCAGCATCATTTCCATGTAACCATTGTCCATGGTATTTGGATGCACATCTTGTTTTTGATTTTCATCCACATTCACCTGAACGGCTAATGCCAACTTTTGCTTGGCTTCGTCCAAATCTTCTTGAACATCACTGATCTGATTTTGCAGCATTCGTACCGTTGTCTTCAGTTGCTGTCCTAGCTTGGCCTCATTTAAGGCCATCACTCCGGCCAAAAGATCTGTGGTTGCAACATTGACAGCGTGTTGCGCATTTAAAAGACTAGTTTGGTTTTCGCCAAAATGTTTAATTACATTATTAATAACCTTAGTCTTTTCATCCTTGTTGGTGTCCTGTTCATCGTTATTCAGCCCATGAGTAGCTTCTTCTTGCTTTTTTCCTGATTCATTTTTAAATGTAGTGACAACTTCAACAACCTGATGAGCAAAGTCAGTGAAATTATTGGTAGTAGTTGCACCATATTCACTAATCGTTCCTTCGTAAGCCTTTTTATTTTCCCGATATGCTGTCGTTAACTTATCAACCTGCTCGTCACTAGGCAACAATGGTAGCAGAGTTTCCAAGCGATTACTTAATTGACGCTTTTGACGTGCCAACATACTAACCTTGCTTGCCAATGCCTCCTTTGACTCGAGCAAATCTGTATACTGAAATGAACTTGTCAGCTTTGTATGCCAGTCAGCTGGAAAAAATGATACCGGATAAACTTTGCCACCATCTGGATCCAGCTTTTCAGCATTTGCTAGCATCATCCGAGCCTCGTGCAGTTCAGCACCCAAGCCTGTATCTAGCACACCTTGAATCACGCGCATGTCATTAACAGAAAAGATTCCAATGATCTTGCCGAACTTCTCTTCAATTGCAGCTAAATACGTCTCTGCATTATTTTGATACCATTCGAGATAATCTTCTTGAAAATTTTCATCATTTTCAATTGCCAAATCCGACGTATCATTGCGCGCCGTTTTTGGATACAGGTTCCGTAGCTCACGTCGCTTTGCCGTTTGAACCTCTGCCCAATGCTTCTTTTCAGCAATCCATTCATCATAAAGCCGGTAAAAGACTTGTTGAATTGTACTCTCTTCAATGCCGTCACCGAAATTATACTCATATGGAGTTGCCAACATTTTTCGTAAATTACTCTTAGCCTCCATCACTTCCATGTTTAATCGCGGTGACAACATATCAAGCGCAGTTTTGTATTGGCTTGTCAGCGTTCTACCGTTATCTGAACCAGTTGCTTTAACTGGATCAAAAAGTTTGTTCGCCAACCGACTTTCGTTCGCCGCAACTTTTAACGGCTTCTCTTTTCTTGCATCGTATTTAAAACTTTCTTCGTCCAAGACCGTTCCTGGAAAGTTCAAGCATAAAAATTGATCTGGATTAGTTCCACCAATGACACCATTTAATTCGTCGTAAAATTTGTCAATAAATGACTCTGTTTGGTCATCTGCCATAAATTTATCTCCTTATTTGTTAAAAGGTTTTCCAACCTTTTTTACCGCAATAATGCGATCTAGTAGTTCAATTCTTGCTGTCTTTTTATCCAATTGCTTTTCCTCTGCGTCAGTGAGCTCTTCTTTTTGAAGTAACTCATCAACCTGCGCAGTGTAAATATCCCTAAGCAACTCAGAATCAAGCGCCCACGCGTTCCCTATTTGTTCAAACTCATCTGCCTTAAAGTCTCCATCTGGAAAAGAAACTTGGTGTCCTTCAACTTCAAAGTCTTCTTCAACTCCAATTTTCTTCAACTCAGATTTCATAAACTCTGGTTGCTCTAACATAATGTCCAAAGCTTTGTATTCAGGCTTCTCACCTAAATACTTTTGAGCCAGCAAATACACGGCATAACGGCCTGTATAATACCACCCACCAAGTTCATTCAACTTTGCTTCTAACTCTGACCAACTGGCCTCTGAAATAACGTTCATTGTCCTATATCTCCAATTCTATGATTTGTAATTGCTTTGATGGCCATCTCAAATTACAAAAACATGATAACATTTTTTTTTTATGCGTTGTAAATGGAATTCATAATATGTTTGTATATTATTCATATATAAATCATTTATTTTACAGGAAGGTCGTTTAATTCTAAGGAAATCCGATATTTTGGACTGAATTTGTTGTTTTACAGACTTTTAGAATTTAATTGTATAAGTTTAAACTCACAAAAAAACACTAAATTAGTCCGTAGACCAATCTAGTGTTTTAACTATTCAAATATTTACCGCTCTATAAACTTTTTCAACTCTGCCAAATTAGCCGCAACCGCTTCAGCAGAATCACCCTTCGCACCAAGATAGAACTTAATCTTTGGCTCAGTTCCAGAAGGACGAACCGCAATCCACGAACCATTGGCAAAGAAATACTTCAACACATTGCTCTTAGGCAAATCATCAATGCCTTGTGAATAATCAAGCACCTTTTCGACACCAAACTGATCCAACTCTGATTGAGGCAAGTCACGATATACTTCCATCAAGCGATTAATCTCAGCCATGCCATCTTCGCCCTTGAGCGTTTGACTCACCAACTGCTCTTCATAGTAACCATACTGCTCGAACAAAGCATTCAACTGGTCAACCAACGTCTTGCCTTGTGACAAGTAAAATGCGGTCATTTCAGCAATCATCATCGTACTACCAACTGCATCTTTGTCGCACGCCAAATCACCAATCAAGTAACCATATGATTCCTCATAGCCCATGATGAAGTCCCGAGTTTTCCCGAGCTTATTAATCTGCTCACCAATGTACTTGAAGCCCGTCAACGTTGAAACAGTATCCACACCAAAACTGGCCGCAATCACTGCTCCCAAATTACTAGTCACAATCGTGTTTGCAATAAATGGTGCTTGCTTCTCTTTAAGTTTTGCATCGTTTGAAAGGAGATAATAGACCAACAATGAACCAACTTGATTTCCGTTCAACGCAGTGTATTCCTTATCTCCAGTCTTAACAAGCACACCAACTCGGTCAGAATCAGGATCACTACCCATAATCAAATCAACATCATTTTCCTTAGCAACTTCTAACGCCATGTCAAAGGCTTCTAAGTTTTCTGGATTTGGCGACTGAACAGTTTTAAATTCTGGATCTTCAACCAACTGTTCTTCTACTGTAAAGACATTTTCAAAACCAATCTCATTTAGTCCACGGAAAATTGCCCGCTTACCAGCTCCATGCAATGGCGTATACAAAACTTTCATGGTCTTACCCATCTGCTTGACCAAATCGGGCTGGCGCAAATTAGTTTTCTCCGCATTGATAAACGCTGTGTCAATCTCGTCATCGAGCCAATGAATTAATTCATTCGACTCTTTAGCTACAGGAATTTGTGCATAGTCGCTAATTTGATTAATCTCATCAATAATTGGTTCTGCAATTTCAGGAACTGCTTGACCACCAGTTAAATCGTAAATTTTGTAGCCGTTATAGACTGCAGGATTGTGCGAAGCCGTAATGACCACTCCACCAATTGCATGCAAATAAGGCACCGCAAAGCTCAATTCAGGCGTTGTCGTGATTTCTTTAAATAAATACGTTGGAATCCCCGCAGCAGCAAATACTTTAGCTACTTCAAGCGTGAATTCACTTGAACCATGACGCATATCATGAGCTATCACAATCCCACGTTGCTTTGCTTCATCGCCATATTTTTTCAGCAAAAAATTAGCATAGCCGTTTGTAATCCGACGCACAGTATACCGGTTTAAACGGTTCGTTCCGGCTCCGACAACCGCGCGCAATCCACCCGTACCAAATTCGAGATCCTTATAAAAACGATCATGAATCTCTGATGAATCATCTACCAATTGCTTTAACTCTGCTTTGGTTGCATCGTCAAAAACAGGATTAGTTAACCACTCCTGATAACGTTCTTCTACACTACTCATTAGGCTAATTCCTCCGTCACAAGCAAGAACTTAAATTCTTTTTTACCAGTTACAACTGTCGTATCACCTTTGACATTAACTGTTCCTTGACCACTCAAACGCACAATTTTTTGGTTACTCTTTAGCTTAAGGCTGACCTGATGTTTGTCGTTCATCTCAAACAAAGTCGTCTTTGAAACTTCAGATTTCATCAATGTCCGTCGCAGTCCCCACGCTTCTTCCACATAATGAATACTTTCAAAAAATGTGCTAGAAAGTTCTTTAACTCGTGGAGAATCATCCTTGCTAGAAACCAAAATCCCTTCAGGACCCGCCGCCACAATCAAATCCTTCGTGCCAATGACCGCCACCGGAAGATCACCTTCATTAATCACATAAGTATTGTTCGTATCGATCAATTCAGACGTGAACCCAACTGTTTTCGTGTCCATTTCTTCTGTCAACGTGTTCCAAGTTCCCAAATCTTTCCAATAGCCATCATAACGATTAAAAACAATATTGGCTTGCTTTTCAGAATACTCATAGTCAAATGAATTCTTTGGTAGCAAATCGTAGTTGGCTGACAGTGTTTGATAATCAGTTGGAACATTCATTTCAACTAACATATCGTGAATTGTGCGCAACTTAAACGCAAAGACGCCAGCATTCCAAACAGCGCCATTCTCAATTAACTTAGTAGCTAAGAGACGGTCTGGCTTCTCCTTGAACTCCTTCACCTGACTGCTCTGAGCATTTTCTGGAACGATATAACCATATTTTTCAGATGGCAAGGTTGGCTTAATCCCAACTAATCCCAGAGTGGCTCCTGTTTCGTTCAAAAGGCCGTCCAAGTTGATGATGCTCTTAAAATATTCGACGTTTACAAAAGGATCAACTGGTAATACAACCACCGTCTCATCTAGATCAGCTTGCACGACTGAATGCAAATAAGTGCTTGCCAAAGAAATCGCTGGAAATGTATCCCGTCGACTAGGTTCAGTAATGATTTGATCGTCGCCAATGCCCAATTGCGCCTTCAAAATTGAAGCTTGATTCGCTCCAGTGGCGATATAAGTGTCAGCTTGCAATCCAACCATTCCTAATTGGCGCCAGACCCGCTGCACCATTGATTCGAGATGGTCCTCATTACGCAAAACTTTGATGAATTGCTTTGAACGTTGATCATTTGACAACGGCCAGAGGCGCTTGCCCGATCCACCTGAAAGTAAAATTAATTTCATAATCCCATCTACTTCTTTCAATAATTTATAAAATCACTAATTGTTGTATCAACTGAATACTCCGGCTGCCAACCAGTTTCAGCAGTTAGGCGCTCATGGCTACCTTGAATCTTCATAATGTCGGTTGCTCGGACCAGACTTTGATCAATTCGATATGTCACATCGCTGCGATCCTTAATTTCCAAAATCTTTTGCAAAATTTCCGTCCCTTTAACGTTAACATTAGAACTGACATTGTAAATCAAATGCTGAGTATCTTTCTTTTCAAGGAGCATCACATAGGCTCGCACAATATCACGAACATCTGTATAATCACGCGACGTTGCAAGGTTACCAACAATGATTTCATGTTGATCTTCTGGCAGCTCTTCAATTCGTCCGACCAAATCTGGAAGCAAGAATCCTTTGCCTTGCCCCGGACCAATGTGATTGAAAGGCCGAGCAATCACGATGTTTAGCCCTCGCTGATTATAATACTTGGCTTGATCTTCAACTGCCACTTTGCTGACTGCATATGGCGATGTAAATCCTAATGCTGAGTCCTCAGTGATCGGCATTGGCTGATTTCCGTCATAGATCGCACCAGAACTAATCACAACCATGCGTGGCTTCTTTCCCTGAGAAACATAAAACTCTGCCATGTTTGTAAGCATAGCAGTGTTACCATTGATATAGCGTTGTGGATGGTCATATGAAGGACCAACAGCAGAAAAACCTGCCAAATGGATAATTCCATCGACATCTGGCAAATGAGGAAAACTATCGACCAAGTCAGTGACAATATATTCGCTCACAAATGGCGCTAGATTTGCATTAAGTTGTGTTTCAATCCCGATTCCAATCACCTCATTACCTCGCTCGAAAAGCAACTTTGAAAGGTGATAACCGACAAATCCATTAATTCCAGTAACAACAATTTTTGCCATAATTAAACTCCAAAAAGCGAAAAAAGGATATTGTTCAGCACTCCACCCTTCATCACTTTATCTATCATTATTTAATGTTCTTTGCTTCTAATTCCAAATCGTGCTCGACCATCAACTTAACCAAACCTGGGAAGTCAACATCGCGCGTCCAACCAAGCTTTTCTTCAGCCTTAGCAGGATTTCCAAGCAACAAGTCAACTTCAGCTGGACGCATAAAGGCTGGGTTTTGCTTTACGTATGGCTTCCAATCATCAATCCCGATTTCTTTAAAGGCCAAATCAAGGAACTCACCAATTGAGTGCGTCTCACCAGTTGCCAACAAATAATCGTCAGGAGTGTCTTGTTGCAACATGAGCCACATTCCCTTAACGTAATCACCAGCATAGCCCCAATCACGCTTTGGCCACATGTCACCAAGTTCAACGTGATCTTGCAATCCAAGTTTGATGCGTGCTACTGCGTTGGTAATCTTACGCGTCACAAATTCGACTCCACGACGCTCACCTTCATGATTAAACAAAATACCTGAAACGGCGTACATGTCGTATGACTCACGATAATTCTTAGTAATCCAGTGACCGTACAACTTAGCAACACCATATGGAGAACGAGGGTGGAACAAAGACTCTTCAGTATAGCCACCTTCTGGGCGATTATAATCAGTCCCACCAAACATTTCTGAAGTTGAAGCTTGATAGAAACGCACTTTGTTGTCCTTGTCAGTCAAACGAATGGCCTCAAGCATGTTCAAAACACCCTTACCAGTTACATCAGCTGTAACCATTGGATCCTTGAATGAATAACCAACATGTGAAATTGCACCGAGATTGTACACCTCATCCGGCTGAGCAGTTTGCAAAGCACGCACCAATGATGATGGGTCAGTCAAGTCAGCTTCGATCAACTTAACATAAGGGAATTCTGCCTCTACGGCTTGACGCTTTGGGTTGTTTTGTCCGCGAATAATCCCAAAAATTTCATAGTCTTTTTCATGTAGGAACTTGGCTAAGTGCCCGCCATCTTGCCCTGTTATTCCTGTAATCAATGCAGTTTTCACAATGTATACCTCTACTTATATCTAATTAAAATCTTCCATAATTATATCATAATAACGCTGTGCTGTTTTCGCCCACGTAAATTGTTTTGCGTACTCGTAACTTTCTTCGATGATTTGTTGACGTTCTTCATCTGACAGATTATACATTTCGATCACTTTATCAGCAATTTGGCTGGAATCATCAGCATAAAAAGCGTATTTACCGCCAACTTCTGGAAGTGATGAATTGTTGTAAGTTAGAATCAAAGTCTTATTGAGCATTGACTCTAATACTGGAAGCCCAAACCCTTCGTACAAAGTAGGATACACAAAGGCGAGCGAGTGTGCATATAGCTCAGCTTTGTATTCATCTGAAATATAGCCAATGGTGATGATGTCGTTTCGGTAAGGAGACTCTAAAATGACATTTTTTAAATCAAGAAATTTAAGTTCTTGAATTTTTTCAAAAGGTTTACCAGCCAATACTAATTGAAAATCATATCCTTTTTGTTTTAAATCATTAAATTGTGTGACTAATTGTTCCAGTTGTCGTCTTGGGCTAGGACTTCCTATGAAAAGCAAATATGGCTTATTTGGTAAATCTTTATCAGCAGTATTCAGCGTTTTTGCCGGCTTTTCATCAACTCCTAATGAGGCTACATCAATATCAACATTTAAATCTGGATAAATTCGTAAAATTTCATTCTTTGAGAAATTTGAAATTGAAATAATCTTTTTAGATTTTTTCAAATCTTTGTAAATCAATTGTTTCTTGATTTTCTTAATTAAACCCCTAACAAGTCGTTGCTTTAAAATTTTTTTCAATATTATTTTATTATCTGCAAAAGTGAACCTATCTTCAAATACGAGTGGAATCAAGTCATACCAAACTAGATAAACATTATTTGCCTTAGGAACGTACCCTAAAACAGAAAACGATAGATACACATCCATTTCTTCGATCAAAGGATCCTTTTTAGAGAAAAAAGCATTTTTAAGCTTATCTAAGCGGCCAGTAACCAATGTTGATGGATCGTAATATTTAATGTTGTATTTTAAATCGGCAGAGACATTAATAATTTGAAAAACTTCATTTTCTTTATCTCGATACATAAACAATGTCACTTCATCTACATTTTTATCTTTGGCAAGTAATGGCAGCAGTTTATTGGTAACTTGTTTGGTAACTTCACCTATTCCGCGATATGCACTGGCCGTTTGTAATTCTTTTAAATCTATGCCAATTTTCATTTAACTTCCTCCAAATAAAAACGTAACTACTAGTTCTGCTGGTCCCCGGTCATCAAAATATCATAGAATTTTTGCGCCGTTTTAGCCCACGTAAATTGTTTAGCGTGATTATAACTTTGTTCAATGATTTTCTGCCGTTCGCTGTCAGAGAGACTTTCAATTTCTAACACTTTGCTAGCAATTTCATTTGAGCTATTAACATAAAATGCATATCTACCCCCAACCTCGGGTAAAGAAGAATTATCGTACGTTAGTACTAATGTCTTAGCGAGCATTGCTTCTAGTACAGGCAGACCAAATCCTTCATAAAGGGTCGGATAAACAAACGCCAGCGCATGACTATATAGCTCACTTTTATATTCATCTGAAATGTAGCCAACTGTAATAATATCGTCTCGATATGGAGATTCTAAAATCGCTTCTTTAACATCTTGGGACTCAATTTTATCGATGTGTTCAAATGACTTGCCTGCCAGCACGAGTTGAAAATCATGCCCATTTTGTTTTAGTTGATTATATTGCTCAATTAAAGAGGCAATTTCTCTTTTGGGATCAATCCCACCGATAAACAACAAATATGGTTTTTCCGGTAAAGTATCGTCAACGGTATTCACCGTTTTAGATGGCGTTTCTGACACGCCTAGCAAAGCCACATCAATTGGAATATTCAATCCTGGGAAAATTTTAGCGACATCATCTTTTGTATACTGTGAAATCGCAATTAAACGCTTTGCCCTCTGCATCTTCTTCTGCATTCTAGCCTTAATTATTAAAAAAATAAAACTTCTAAATAGCTGATTATTCCTTAAAAAGAGGCTAATTGAATCAGTTTTATTACGTAGAAAATAGATGCGATATAAAACAAGTGTAATCGCATCATACCAAACTAAAAACACATTGCGCGCTTTTGGAACGTAACCAATAATTGAAAATGAAAGAAAAACATCCATCTCGTCGGCATCTTGATCGACTTTAGTTGGTAAAAGAGCTCTTTTTAATCTAGCAAATTTATTTAAATTTAAATTTTCTGGATTATAATATCTAACACTATAATTTAAATTATCGGGAATAGTAATCATTTTTAAGACGTCATCTTGTTTCATATCATACATAAAGAAAACGACTTCAATTCCATCTGGATTATTTCCTAATAGTGGCAATAGATTGTTGGTAACTTGCTTGGTAGCTTCACCAATTCCACGATATGCACTAAAAGACTGTAAATCTTTTAAATCAATGCCAATTTTCATGTGTGACTTTCCCTTCGAATGATTGATCCACCACTTAAAATGTATAAGCGATTAGTTTATTAGTCGAAATCTTTCATCATTATCTCGTAATATTTTTGAGCTGTTTTAGCCCATGTGAATTGCTTAGCGTATTCATAGCTTTCATCAATGACTTGTTGGCGCTTTTCGTTTGGTAATTCATACATTTCGATGATCTTATCACCTAATTCGCTAGCGTCATTTGCATAAAAAGCATATTCACCGCCAACCTCTGGCAATGAAGAATTGTTATAAGTCAGGATCAAAGTTTTAGCAAGCATTGCCTCTAAAACAGGTAGGCCAAACCCTTCATACAAAGTTGGGTACACAAAAGCGAGTGAATTAGAGTATAATTTTGCCTTATATTCATCTGAAATGTAACCAATGTTGATAATATCGTCACGATAAGGAGACATCAAAATCGCATTCTTAATATTTAAAATTGCGATTTTTTCGACATCTTCAAAAGCTTTTCCAGCTAAAACAATTTGTATATCAAACCCAGCTTCTTTTAAATGATTAAACTGATCAATCAGCGGCGCAATTTCGCGTTTTTTATCAATCCCACCTACAAATAATAAGTATGGTTTCGTTGGCAAAGTCTCATTTAAACTGTTGACCGTTTTAGCTGGTTTTTCTGATACTCCTAAAAATGCTACATCAATTGGGATCTTTAATTCTGGAAAAATCCTCTGTAAATCTTGTTTAGTATATTCGGAAATAGCAATTAAATGCTTGGCCTTGTTTAGTTCTTGTTTAACTCGTTGCTTCCGAACTTTGTAAGCTAATTTCATTAAAAATGGACTGTTTTTAATAATCTTGCTAATCTTACCTGTATTGTTCCACAAGAAATACATGTGGTGTAACACAAGCGGAATTAAATCGTACCAAACTAGGTAGAGATTTTTTGATTTTGGTAGATAACCTAAGAATGAATACGATAAAAATAAATCAACTTGTTCTACGTCTTGATTTCTCAATGGAAAGAAGGCGTTTTTCAGTGATTGAAAACGTGCTAAATCTAACGTAGCAGGGTCGTAATATTTAATGTTATATGTTAGTTGTTTAGGAATATCAAGCATTCCCAACGCTTCTTCTTGCTTGTCTTCATACATAAAGAAAGTAACTTCATCAATTCTTTTATCATTAACCAGCAATGGTAATAAATAATTAGTTACTTGTTTTGCAACTTCACCAATTCCGCGATACGCGCTATCTGATTGTAAATCTTTTAAATCAATTCCAATTTTCATTATCTATCTCTCCCGATGATTTTTTTAAGCAAACTGCTTACATACTTAAATTCAACACTTCGATACCACATCATTAACACGATTAAATCCATCAGTGCTACTAGTGCAATACGCAAAGGAACACTCATCAATCCAATGTTAATTAGATTAATATAATAAATTATAATGAGTACCATTACGTAGATAAAAACGTACAAATACTCTTTTAATGCCAACTTTTTCCACGGAAGTTTTAGCCCATTTTTGATGTCTTGCCGGACGTCAAACCATAAATCACTAATAATATACGAAATGATTGTCCCAAGCGTAACACCTAAAATACCGAGATGAAAGATTACTACAAAAGCCACAGAAAGACCTAGGTTAACAACTGCTAGAATAATGCTCTTAATTCCTTGATGCTTGTAGGTCCCTAAAGCGCCCATATAAATCCCGTTGGTTTCACGTAACTGCTGAATTGCTAGCTGGAGAGCGATAAATAAAACGATAAAATTTGTTATTAGATAACCTTTACCAGCCCAGATTTGGACAAACGGATTCACAATGACATAAAACATCGTGCTGGTTAAAAGCCCCAACGTGAAGTTAATAAATAAAATATGGTTGAAAAATAGTACTGATTTTTTTGAATCATGTTCGGTAACTAAATTACCAACACTAGCAACAACGGAGGTTGAAAAGCTTTGCAAGATACGAGTAACTGATGATATTAACAGCAAATAATTTGAGTATACACCAACAATGCTCAATCCAACGAATGTCGACAAAACAATATTATCAGTGCTAGTAACAACAATACTACCAACCTTAGCCCCAATAATCTCTTTCGTATTATCAATAATATGTTTGAGTTCTTTGGAAGTCAATTTTGCTGATTTGTTTTCAATCAGATACGGGTACATCTTATCTACTTTTCTCGAGATTTGAATATTAGAGAGCAACATACAGACAAAAGCAATAATTAGGTAGCCCATGAATGAATGGAAAAAGATTAGAATAATAATTTGGAGCACGGTTTGGGCAAGCATGTAGGCGATATTGTTAATCCCGCTGATAAATCCTTTTTGATCAGCATTTAGTAAATTACGCTTATAAGAAAAGAAGTATGAACTTGCTGAGTTAACCAAGAACACAATGAAATAAATATAATACATCGTTTCCATCTTGTCGTTAACTAACATTGGCAAGAACGGCAATATCAACATTCCTAAGCCAAATACAACAAATCCAATGACATTATAAGCTTTACGATAAAAGTTCATGTATGCAGCAATTTTAATATGATCATCATTTGCTAGTGGCTGATACATGAAATATACAATCGCGGTTCCCAATCCTAGTTCCGCAAATGAAAGGACTTGTAACACATTATTAAAAAGTCCGTTCAATCCAAGAAATGTACTTCCTAGCGTGTGAATAAAGATTGTTTGCGCAAAAAAACGGCTAAAAATAGTTAGAGCTTGTAGCGCCAACGCCACAGCAGTATTTTTCGCAGTTTTTGCTAATCTTGATTCCATGCTAGCTTCCTCCACTTAGTTTGTCATCTGATGTTGTTTTCTCTTTGAATAATACAACACCTAGTACGAATAACAAACTGGTTTCCATTTGAAATGGATAGCTTTCCGTGATTAAAAATAGTAATTCTATAAAAAGAATGATTAATAAGTTGCTATACTTGCTATTAAATAACTTTGTACTCAATTTCCAGGCATAAACAATAAATATTATTGTGATGAGTACTCCAAAATTAATAATTAATCTTAAAAAGCCACTATCGAGAAGCAATTCAACTCCTCTGAAGTTGGAACTGAATTGATTAACAAACTCCAGCTTATTACCTAGCAAGTTAACTGTATTGTTTATTACATATTCATGTCCCATGCGAATCCGACCAGAAAGTAACACATTCATATAACTTAACAATTTACTATTAGGCGAATAAAAATATGCAGATACGTACATTAATAGCGGCCCAAGCAAAATAAAAACTCGATTACCATATAACAATAATCTATTCATCAATTGTGTATATTTAGGAAACAAATTTTTAATAAGCCAGTATCCTATTAAAATAGTTAACAACAGGTATGCCGTTCTATTGTAAGATTGGAAATAAAAAAATGAGGTGATTACAAACAACAATATCGGAGTAATTATTTTTTTATTATCCTTAAGCGTGCCATAAAATGCCAAAACAATATTAACTAATATAAACATATGGTTCTTATTAGCAAAGCCCAACCCATTTCGAATCACCCCGAGGCGCCCAAGCTGGGTAGTATTAGGTAATAAGCCAATAACAAATAATCCAATAATAATAACAAACGCGGAAAGTTCAGAGATAATTACTGTTTTAAAAATTGTTTTTAACTCAATATCTTTTAGCGCAAATAGAAACAAAACAGCATTCAAAGAAATCTTGAAAAAATTTGTTGGATCAACAAAAAGATATTGATACGTGAAAATTGAAAACAAAGCTCCTAGAATCATCCACTGTTGTAAGGTGTATTTTTTTAAGAAAACAATCACTAGTATCAAAGCCAAATCAATCAGTATAAAGCGCCGGTCTAGGACAGAAAATGCGTAAGCCATCCCAAATCTAAGATCAGTGGCAACTGAATACTGAATTAAGACAGTCGAAAACAGTTCAAATGCTAATAATGCCAAGACTATTAAATTACCATATTGAACTATGCGTTTGTACATTACTTCTTTTCCTTAATAAAAATTATTCCAAGCGATGCTATTACTCCAACAGCAAATCCAATTGCTAGATAAATCACAGTGATTGCCGCACGCTTTGAAGTTGAAAGCTTACCAACTTCTTTTTCAACCAATTGGACATTGTCTACCTTAACTGCAGAGTCTGTATATCCGTCTTTAATTTCCTTTGCAAGTTCGTTAGCAGTAACTTTTAAGAAAGTCTTGCTCTTACTTGTAGCTGTTTTAGAAATAGCCAACTTATATAGAGTGCTACCTGGTGTTTGGCTGATTTGCAGCTTATCAGTTAGAAGGCCCTGCACTTTTTTAAGGCTGATCTTATAATTTATTTCTGCCTTCACTTTTTTTGCAAAGAAGTCTGACTGCGTTAAATCATTGATCGTGGGATTGATAGCAGCATAATCATTCACACCACCATACATCTTGTTTTCATTGTGATCTTGCACCCAAATCATTGTTTGGTAGTCTGCATTACTTTTTTGCTCTTTTGGACTTGATTGCATATATCCGTAAATCCCAGCAATTACCACGAATACAAGAACAATTAACTTATACTTCCAAATTTTCTTGATTAATTCCCACACTGAATATTCCATTAATTTTTCTCACTTTCAAATGATGATTGATTCGGATAAAGTTGCTCAAAAGCCGAAATTATCGTTTCTTTAATAGTCACATAATCATCATAGTCAATTTTATCGTTATCATTCAAACAAACGACAGTATATTTACCTGTAACAATTGCTGTTTTTATTGTACTTAAATTTTCAATGCTGCTTTCAAAAAATTTACCAAAATTGCGATGTTGTGGCACAAAATTCCCAGTCGCTAACTGCCAATAGCGTAACAGCCACGATGTAAACTGGTTTCTATCCCGAAATTTATATTCAACATCCCACTTCAACTCGCTTGCATATGTTTCCCAAACTTCTCGATAGGTCTGTTTTAACAGCGACAGTGTCAGATGATGGGTTTTAAATCCAGTGAAACGATCCCCACCATATAAAAACGCATTCCTAATGTTATCAATGCCGTACTTTAAATTAAAAAATTTATTGAAATTTTGTTTAATCACAGCCCTCTTATCGAACTTTTGATTGATTAACGCCACCGTATTTGCGTAGATGCTCTCAAGCACACCATAAGGCTGTACCATTCCTAATACGCCAAATTCACGTGGTTGACCATTTACAAAAAAATCTTCAGGCTGGGTTGGTTTAGTGAGATACATATCATCATTAAAATACACAAATTGCTCCGATAAACCAGGAATCCGATCAAAGAAAAACTCGATTGAGATTGAATTAAAAGTCGGTGTTAATTCTACCGGCATAAAATCTTCTTGCCGTAACACAACTAACTTATCATTGTCTAAATTCAGCCACTCTGGAACCTTAGTATCACTTACCAAGTAAATTTTGTTGACCCAAGGCGCAAAATTTTCAACACCACGAAACCAATACTTAAAGTTGTCCCATTGTCGATAACGGTCTTCACCATTTCCAGCTTCATTTGAGACTCCCAAGGCTGCATTCCGTCTAGCTAGCCACTCTTGATCAGTCCCGTCAATATAGGTAACTACAAAGTCAATTTTATTGTCAGCCATTAACTTGTCTCCCTTCATTTATTTGTTATTAGTCATTTCTGCTATTAATTCAAAATATTGTTGTCCAGACTTTTGCCAGCTAAAGCTTTTAGTATATTCAAAGGCACGTTGTTTCATTGTTGTCGCTTCTGTCGGATTCATCTTCAAAACGTTTTGAATTGTACTGAAGAGTTCACCCCCATTATTTGCATAGATCACGTAATCCTGACCAATTTCGCGAATGGCTGAATTGTCATACGTAATCACCAGCGCATGACGTTGCATTGCCTCCAAAAGTGGTAATCCAAAGCCTTCGTACAATGATGGAAAGACAAACGCTTGAGTCTCGCTGTACAACTTTGCCTTGGTATACTCATCGACAAATCCTATTAATAATATATCTTTTTGATAATTCGAATTTTTAATAGCTGTCGCAATGCTTGGCTCTTTAATTGATTCAAGCGACTTAAAATCTGCACCAGCCAGAGCTAATTGAATATCATGTCCATCGTTCTTTAGTTGATCAAAGGCATGGACAAGTTGGTCAATCTCACGGCGACCATCCGTTCCACCAATAAAAAACAAAAACGGCTTGGTTAGAAAAGCATTCTTCTGGCCACCTTCAACATCGCTAATTTCTTCAATCCCGTGATAAATCACTGAAATTTTTTCTGCTGGAACATCTAACAGCTTAATCAAATCATTCTTGGTGGTTTCAGAAATAGCGACAATCTGGTTTGCTGAATTAACGATTTCACGCCGATTTTTGACATAAAAGGTTTTAAACAATTTAGATGCAACCTGATTTTTCCATAAAAATGATGCCGGCATCTTAGCAACGAAATTATCATAGTACCGATTCCAAAATAACGGCAAAACCAAATCATGTTCAATTAGAAGCGTTGCCGTATCTGTGGGAACGCCATACTTGAAATCAAATTGGATAAAGCCGTCTAAAAAATTAGTTTCAATTTTATTTTTCTTGGCGAGGTACTTATTTAATTTACTAAATGTTCCTTCAGAAGTTCGATCTTCATTAGTGATAACCTTCTGCCAATTTAAAGCTGTCGGAATATTTAGGAGTTGTTCTGGATCTGTGAACTTTTCATTATTTTCCTGATAGAAGAACACCTCAAAGCGTTCGTTATTTTCATCAAAATGCTTTAGTAATTGATTGGTTACTTGAATTAATACCTGTCCAATTCCACGAAAACGTGAGCCCGATTGCAATGGCCTCAAATCAATTCCAATCTTAGGCATCTTGGTTCACCTCATTCATGTACACTTTGATCCGATCCTCAATGGCAGACTTTGAAAAACGTTTTGCATTCGCCACGGCGCCATCCGACATCTTTTGCCAAGCTTCATCGTCAGTTAACAGTTCAATCATCGAAGCGCTTAAAGCCTTAATATCATCCTTTTCAACCATATATCCGGCTGTATCAGGCACTGTATCCAAGCCAGGAATCTCATATGCAACTACCGGAGTTCCATAACTATTTGCCTCGATGTACGTGATTCCAAAGCCTTCTTGATATGACGGGCTCGCAAACACTTTCGACTTTCTCAGTAACTTTTCCTTATCGTTGTCCGACACTATGCCAATAAACTCGACAGCGTCTTCAACTCCCGAGTTATGAATTATTTCAATTAATTCAGATTTATTCCGAATATACCCACCAATAATTAACTTAGCGTCCGGAACATTTTTCAAAACCTCTGGAAAAGCCTGAACAACATGGTCGATTTTTTTATTACCATTAACTCCAGTGAATCGGCCAACGTAACTCACAATGTTTTCGCGCTTTTGAGTGTTCAGCGAATAATCTGAGTTGGTCTCAACAATTGGTGGAATGATCGTGATTTTGTCTTCTTTTAGGCCATTAGCGATAATTGCATTCTTAGTATGGTCACTGATGGTGATGATGTTTTTAGATTTGTAAAAAATAGGCAAGGCAAGCTTTTCTAGGATAAACCCGATGCTTCCCATAATTATTCCTTGCTTTCGAATAAAATCACCACCTGTTAGATGGTAAATAATTGTTCCAATTTGATTTTTATAGATTGATGTTAGGTATGGGAAAACTTGTTGGCTTTCAATCACCAACGGCTGGTCTTTTTTTAGGTGCTTAAGGTAGTATGCATGCATAGTAAAAACAGCGAACGGTAAAAACTTCAACGGTACCTTCACTCGTGTTACTTCAATATGGTCACTTAATTTTTCGTGATTAGGAAAATGCTCTCCCTTATCCATCCCACTTAAAATATGAACATCATAGCCGATTTTTTCGAGGGATTTCGCAAATTCATGTATATAGACCTCTGCCCCCCCAATCGCTGTCTCCAATGACGGCCCTTTGAGAGAGAAAATAACCAATTTCTTCATCAATACAACTACCCTTCACCAATCTTCTACTATCCTATCCAATTATAATACCATAATTTAGGCCCCTACTAATAGCCCTATATACCAATTGAATAAATCTTTACTTCATTCCAATAATCGAAAAACGCCCAATCAAATTTAAAATCCAACTCAGCGTTCCGATAAATATAATACCCGTTTAGTACCGCACAACCTTCACACCACCAAACGAAACATTTCCAGTCAGAGTCAACACCTGTCCATACGTGTTATTCTTGCCCTTAATCTCAACTCCAGCAAATGATTTATTCGTATCATCAATCACCTGCCAACCTTGTGGTACGCTCAATTTAATTCCGCCAAACTGCGCATTCAAGTTCAAAGTCGCATTGTCTGGCAAAGTTCCATCCTCAATCATCACCTTTAAGCTACCAAAAGTGGTTTTTAAAGTCTGACTGGCAATTTCCTCGGCCTTGAATACTGAGTTCGCACTTGAGAAATCAGCACTAAAATATTTACCATGATGTCCTCGCCGTGAAAAGAGGCTTTCCATCCCAAACGATAGCAAGATCGCTGCAACCCAAATCAGCCAGATTTCGAGCTTTTGCAGATGCAGCCAGCTGACAACCTCTGCATTGAAAACTGTTGCAAACACTGCGATTGGTACAAAGAACTCGAGCCACTCTCCTTTTAGCAAGCCAGCCAATGCAACGAACGCCAACACAACAGTCATAATAATTTCCCACAAATCAATTCCTGGATGAAAATTAATCGTTCCCGTTCCAACCAAAACTGCCCCGATTGCGATCACAATTAATAATGCACCAAATAACTTGCCACCTACTCCACGATTATGCATGTTCTGTCCTCCACTTAATTGATGTTTGTACCCTCAATTGTACCAGATTAAGTATGTGAAACGCCTCGTGAAGTAATTACAAATCTTAATCAATCCAAGAAAAAGCTATAAAAAATAAGATAGAACAAACTCGCCTACCTTATCATCTAACCTATATCATCCTTAATTCTAAGAACCATTTTTAAACTGCTTCGTTTTATCAGCATAACGTCGTTTAGTTAATGATAAATACCGATCAAAATCAGGAAACAAATCATCTTCATTGTAGTGGTAGGAGTACAACTTATTCCTAATATCATCCAATGCTAAGGCCAACGTTTGCTTTCCATCGTTACTTGAATCTTTTTGATCATCCTCTAACAAAATATTTCCGTAATCATCACTAACATAGCTCAAACAAATACTGACACGATCTATTTTTACATTATCATCGATAACCATTGTGTCTTCTAATTTATCAAAATTAAGAAATGCACCTTTTTGTGCCGTAACTCGCTTATTATGATCATTAACTTCAACATCTTGAAATAACTTATTGTCCTTAGAGCCCTCCTTGACAAAGAAAACGTCTAAACGTGGCTCTGGATATTGCTCATCATATTTATACCCTGTAGACATAAATAACATTGCAATAAAAGGGTTTTCAGTTATATCAACAAGTGGTGTCCCTAACCCATAATGTTGAAGAACAGCCAAGTTTTCCGCTCGCTTTTCATCGCCACTCTGAGTAAATTGAAAATTATTTGGAAATTTTTTCATAATTAAATTAAAAATGCTCTCGTAATTAATTCTAAATTTATCAGAATAACCACCCTCGCCTTCTCTAAAAATAGTCGGCTTAAGAGGCCAATTACCAGACTGACCACGATAATAAATTTTATACTCTTCATCCCTTACACACCCAGAAATAATATCTAATATTTCCTTGAATGAATAAAAGCTAGACCATTTTAGTCGTTGTGTAGAATAATTTTGATCTGTTTCTAGTTTGCGAATTGCTTCTGTTAACTCTGATTGCGAAATATTCAAAAATCTTGACTGGTGCTGTTCACCTTCTTCGACCACAATATCTCGAACTGTATACACCATATTTTCACAAAAAGTTGACAACGAAATATTAATATTTATTTTAAGAGTATCAAAAATTTTCTTTTCGTCATATTTTTCTTTTCTTTGTTGATAATCAATTTTAGCAAAATTTTGTAGCATATACTCCCCCAGTAACTATGCATTTGTAAAGACATTTAAGTTCTGTAGTCTAAACTCCATTGCCCCCAATGAAACCTTTAATCTACTTGCTAATGCCGATGTAATCGTGTCAATATCATTCGTATTAAGACTCATTGCGTTTAAATTTTGTGCATTAATCTCGTCAGTAATATACTCTACAACTAATTTTCTAGGCATTAATAGTTGTGCTGCAAATTTATTCGCAAAAATCTCATCTAATTTTTCAACGGAAGTATAGACATCTTCCTCGGTATTTCTACTAGCTATATCAGTCCCCTGCATTGCGTGTCCAAGTTCATGAGCCATTGAAAACCGTTTCCGAGTCTCAACTTCTGAACTATTAATGTATATTTTCTTCTCAACTATTTTGCCGCTACCTGTCAAATTAGGATCGTAAATAATTTCAAATCCTGTTCGGTGCAAAATAGTTTCAATATCGATATACTCATGTTCCATTTCTTCCGAAGCCTGTATCGGATTATCCAATTTCACTTCAAATCTTTTATTTACGTTGTTTACTTGATCTAGAAACTTTTTAGGAAACAAATCACCATATTTTTTCATTTTTTACCCCCCATCACTTATCAGGAAAAACTAACATCCTACTTAACAAAAATCTTTTGTATTTTCATCTTCAATTTTACAGGAACTAAATAAAATATCTATAGTTTTTAAAATGTTTTTTATAGCCCTCTTAGCTCGCGATCAACTCGCTGTCTCGTCTCTAACACATGTTCAATTCCTAGATCAAAATTTTGGCTGAGATAACCGTAAAACAGGACATCCACCAAGTATAATTGTGAAATCAGTCCTGTAGTGGAAGCAAATCGCACGCTACTAAAGTTTTGCGAAAACGACGTCAAATTATAATCACTCCGTTGTGCCAAATCGCTCTCTCCCGTACTAGTCAGACTAACAGTCATCATCCCCAATTCTTGACTGATTTTTTGGAAAAGTAAAATTTCTGGCGTTTGCCCAGATTCTGAAATAGCGATACTCACATCATTTGGTTTTGCGAGAGCTTGCAGGGTCGTCACCATTTGATGAAAATCGGGATTAAAAATCACCGACAAACCGATGCGTGTAAATTTCTGTTGTAAATCTTGTGCAACCAATGACGAAGCCGTAATTCCATACACAAAAATATGTTCAGCCTTTTCAAACTTGCCAATCACCGTTTCGATGGTAGCAACCGAATTACGTTGTTGAATCACATCCGGAATCATCTTGAAACGCGTACCTATCTTTCCGAAAATGGCTGAAACACTTTCACCTTTTTCAATTTCCGACATATCCGAAATATCAACGTTCGCTGTTTCAGTTGCCAAGTCCAGTTTTAAATCCGGCCAGCCGCTATACCCAAGCTTTTTAGCAAACCGAATCACCGCTGCTCCACTTGTCTTGCTTGCATTTCCTAATTCGCTCGCAGTGTCTTTTAAAGCTAACGCATGATTTTTTACGATATAGTGCGCGATTTTTTGTTCAGCATTTGTGAAATCTGTTCCATTTACCAAACGAACTAATAGTGAATCCATGCGTGCTCCTTTCTCTTATTTTTTTAGCTCCAACAGTTCTTCTCCCGCATTGACTGTTCCTGTCTTCAACGTTTTAATCTCACTGAATTCAGCGGTGTTCAACACAATGATTGGCGTTGTCGTTACATAACCCGCTTGTTTCAATGCATCCAGATCCACATTTAGCAATGGCGTCCCAAGTTCCACTTGCTGTTCAGGTTCAACCAACAAATCAAATCCTACGCCATCTAATTTCACAGTATCTAAACCAACGTGAATCAGCAGTTCTTCACCATTCTCACCAGTCAACCCAATCGCGTGCTTGGTCGGAAACGTGGTTGTCACAATTCCTTTGATCGGAGAAACAATTTGTCCATCGCTTGGCTCAATTGCTACACCATCGCCCATCATCTTGATCGAAAAAACGTCATCTGGAACCGCAGACAATGGTACAAGTTCACCATTAACTGGTGCAACCACAACCGCATCTTGTACAGCAGAGACTGACTCGGGAACATCTTGTTCTTGATGATTAATTTCATAATCGTGTGCCTTTTGAATTTCATCCTTTGGCACTCCAAAGAAATACGTTGCAATAAAGCCACCGATGTAGCCACCAAGCAATCCACAAACGTAAATCCACCATTTTCCATTCGCAATCAACGGAATCAGTGCAATTCCAGAAGGCCCGATTGCAATCGCACCAGCATTTCCTAACGCACCAATAATTGCACCACCAACTCCACCACCAATACAGGCTGTAATAAACGGACGGCCCATTGGCAACGTCACAGCATAAATCAACGGTTCACCAATTCCAAGCACTCCAACTGGCAAAGCGCCCTTCACCTTTTCAACAAAATCACGATTTTTTCTAAGCTTAACCCACAATGCAATCGCAGCTCCAACTTGTCCAGCACCCGCCATTGCTAAAATTGGCAACAACTGCGTGCTTCCCGTTTTGGCAATCATTTCCAAATGAATCGGCGTTAAGATCTGATGCAAACCAAGCATGACCATTGGCAAGAAAGTCGCGCCCAGTACGAACCCAGCAAAGCCTCCACCAACACTCAAGATAAAGTTAATCGCTCCGACTAAGCTGTTTGAAATTAACCCAGCGATTGGCATAATGATGAAAATGGTCATCAAACCAACCACTAATAAGCTGATAGTTGGGACCACAATAATATCTAATGAATCAGGAATTACTTTATGCAAACGTTTTTCAATCAAAGCCAAAATCCAAACTGCAAAGATCGCCCCGATAATTCCACCCTGACCGGGCAATAGCGCCTGCCCATCAAATAGATTTTTAATCGGCATTTCTGGGTTCATTCCCGTCAACAGCGTCACAGCCCCAACAACTCCTCCGACCGCTGGCGTAGCACCAAACTCACTCGCGGCATTAATCCCAGTGTAAATTACCAAATAACTAAAGATTCCATTTTTAATAATGCTCAACACGGCTACAATTTGAGCCCAAGAATTGGCATCTAGTGTTCCGGCAGTAATCAAATTTTGTAAAATTGAAGCGATTCCAGCAATCATTCCGGCACCAACGAAAGCTGGAATCATCGGTACGAAAATATTTGAAATCGACTTCAGAACTTCTTTAAATTTAGATGGTTTGTTATATTTATTCTTAGCATTCTGTTTATTTTGCGCAGTTTCGTCTTCTAATGACAAATGTTGCGGTGCGTTTGGAAAATCATCACCAAGCTTTACGCCCACTGAATCCACCATACTCTGCGCTACCTTATTGACCTTACCAGGACCAATCACGACCTGTAGCGTTTCATCTTCAACAACTCCCAGAACACCTGGGATCGCCTTCAACTCGTTCATATTGACTTTGCCATAATCCTTGATCGTCATACGGACGCGGGTCATACAGTGAATCAATTTTGTGACATTTTCTGGACCACCAACCTCTTTAAAGATTGCCTGCCCGATTTTTGCGTTTTGATCTTCAGCCATCAGCTATTCCTCCATTAGTTCAATGTGCTCATACTCGCTTGTGTCACCTCTAGTTCATCAGTTTACTGCATCGTTTTTCTGATAAATCCGTGCGCCGTTTGCAGTTTTACTTCTGCCTCAATTTTAGAACTGGCCGTTAAAATCATCACAATCGCAACCTTGACATCCTTACCTGCTGCTAAAAAGTTTTGCTCAGCCACTTCATAAGACACGTTCGTCGCCTCCATAATGATTCGTTTTGCTCGCTCCACCAGCTTTTCATTCGTTGGCTTGACATCCACCATCAAATTCTGATAAACCTTGCCGATTCCAATCATTGAAATCGTTGAAATCATGTTTAATACTAGTTTTTGGGCTGTTCCAGATTTTAAACGAGTTGAGCCGGTTAGAAATTCCGGCCCCACTGAGACTTCAATTGCAGTGTTAGCATGTCGCCCAATCTCAGAATCCGGGTTCAATGCTAAACTTGCGGTGTCAGCTCCCACTTCATTGGCGTAATCCAACCCGCCAATTACATAAGGAGTTCGCCCGCTTGCTGCAATTCCGATGACTAAATCATGAGGTGTTATCTTCAGGTCTCGCAAGTCCTGAGAGCCCAACTCAAAATCATCCTCTGCCCCTTCGACCGCAACCGTCATTGCTTTTTGACCACCGGCGATCAAGCCCATAACCATCTCCGGGTCAACGCCAAATGTCGGCACACATTCAGCTGCGTCCAGCACTCCCAATCGTCCGCTTGTTCCGGCGCCCATATAAATTAGACGGCCTTTATTTTCAAATGCATGAATCGCTTGTGCAACCACCTGTTCGATTTCAGGCAAAGCCACAGCAACCGCATCAGCCACCTTTTGGTCTTCTTGATTCATAATCGTCGCAGCTTCATGAATACTCATTTCGTCAAGATGCATCGTTTTTGAATTTCGTTTTTCAGTTGCTAAACCATCTAAATCAATTTTAGTCATCTTTTTCTCCTATCCACTTAACAATCCTAAACTTTTGACCAGGCCCAATTTGTTCGATTAAAGGTAAATCATCATCAATCACATAGCCAACAATATTAGTTTTTTCATCATCTGCTAATTCGCGTCGCATTATTTGGATTTCTCCCATATAACGTTGATACAATTGATTATCAATTGTAATTGCTCCAATCTTACGCGGACGAACTGGCTCTGCTTGAATCACTGGTACGTCCCAAAACCGCGCTTCTGCACTCCTCAAACAATCTCTGGCAGCATCTTGTCGATTGATGTGCTCTCGTTCAACTAGATGAAAATATTCATCGCTGATCACCTTAACTCGTAATTCAATCACATCAGTCTTTACATAATTAGCAAACTGCTGAATTGTTGCTGGCAAAAGTCCGCCGTCACCAATATAAACGATGTCCACGGCAGAGTTAGAACGTATTCGCAATGCACTTGAGAATGGAGCAGCTCCTCGATCACGTTCTAATGTTGGTAATCCGGCAAACAACGGTCCTCTCAAATTAGCATCTCCCGGCACGAATGCAGCAATTTTAAATCCTAACTTTTTTAACCGATGATTTTTTTCATAAAATAATACTTCATCCAATCCCGTCTCAGGTCGTGGATAATAATTGTGCCACGCTTGCAAATTACTAAAATCAGCCCCAAGTTGATGCAATTTTTCAACTTCTTCCAAAGTTAACGTGCTAGCATTTAAACTAATTTTAATTGCATGGCTAACTTGTGCAATTTGCTCCATTGAAATCTGATAGTCCATCCGCAGACCAGTCACTCCAATTTCGGTAAGTGCTTCTATTTTGTCGAAATGAAAACCTGCTCTTTCTAAAGCTTCCCCCGAAATATCAACCATCAATTCCAGCTGATTTTCATGCGCTATTTGCCCAAGTTCGATTAAACGCGTTCGATATTTTTTTGCATCATCCTCTGGAATATGTAACGACGTAAAAATGCCACTAAATCCAGTTTTTTTCATCAATTTAATATATTTTACAGTTGTATTTGAAAGGTCTTCATTTAAAAACACTGAGAATCCAAACATCACGCACCTCCATTGAAATATAATTTCATCTTATACACCTTAATTATACATTTTTAAAATTTCATTTCAATAAATCTGCATTTTACTTCCCCACTGAATTAATATTTCAAAAAAGCTCGCGAATCAACAATAGACTCACGAGCTTTAAATTAAATTTGTTCTAAGGCTTGCTTCATATCTTCAATCAGATCAGCGCTATTCTCAATCCCCACCGAAATGCGCACCAGTTCATCTTGAATGCCATTTGCAATCCGAATTTCGCGCGGAATCGAAGCATGCGTCATCCCTGCTGGTACTTCGATTAAGGACTCTACCCCGCCCAATGACTCTGCCAACTTGAAGAGGTGAAAACTTTCCACAAACTTTTTGGTGTCTAAGCCAGGATTTAGCTCCAGCGATACCATTCCACCAAAACCGTTCATCTGGCGTTTAGCAATCTCATAGTCAGCCGTTCCTTCTAGGCCAGGAAAATAAATCCGATGCACTTTCGGATGACTTTTTAAGAATTCCACCAAGTCCACAGCATTTTGATTATGCCGTTCCATTCGCAAAGCCAGCGTTTTGAGCGAACGTTGCACAAGATAACTGTCTTGGGGCGACAAAACTGCTCCTGTCGACATCTGGATGAACTTGATTCGCTCAGCCAGTTCAGCAGTATTGACAATGACAAAGCCCGACAACAAGTCTCCATGACCACCCAAATATTTAGTTCCTGAGTGAATCACGATGTCTGCGCCCAGATCCAATGGCGTTTGATTATATGGTGATGCAAAAGTATTATCGACAACAGCCAAAGCTCCATGTTCGTGTGCAATCTTAGCAGCCTGTTGAATATCAGTCACGTGCAACAAAGGATTAGAAGGTGATTCCAAATAGATCATCTTGGTTGCTGGCTGAATTGCTGCCACTAATTCTGCTTCATTGGTCGTGTCAACCGTGGTCGCAGTGATTCCAAGTGGTTTTAGAATCCGATCAACTAACCGAAATGTTCCGCCGTAGACATCGTTGCTCATGACGATGTGGTCACCGGTCTGCAAAAGTCCCATCGTTGCATGAATCGCAGCCATTCCGGATGAAAATGCAAATCCCGCTACACCGTTTTCAAGTTCTGCCATCACTGATTCTACGGCAAAGCGCGACGGATTTTCGCCACGCGTATACTCATATTTTGCGCCGCCACCCAATTCTTTTTGATGATAGGTTGATGTTTGATAAATCGGAATGTTAATCGCTCCTGTCGCTGGGTCTTCTTGAATTCCACTGTGGATTACTTTGGTATCAAATTTCATAAGTTGAGATTACCTTTCTTTTTACTTATTCATTGTAAGATACATCCGGGCGTTGTTCAATTAACTAGGGGCGTTTGAAGATTATTTTTTACCTAGCAACCAATCTAGCGCATTCATCTTTTTGATTCCACCATAATTTGCCTCTGGTGTCACAGTATCCAAAGTCAACAAGTATTTGGGATACGAATCTTGAATTGCCTGCAAAGATTTCAGTTCTCTTGTTAATGTTGTTTCTGCTAATGTATCTAATGAAACTTGATAATACTCGATGTTTTGCATTTTATCAATCGCTACAAAATCAACTTCTAAATTATCAACTTTACCTACAAAAACATCAAACCCACGGCGCTTCAACTCAATGAAGATTACATTTTCTAAAATATGCCCCATATCAGAATTAGCATCTGGTAACATAATTCTTCTCAGTCCTGGGTCAACTAAATAATACTTTTCTGAAGTCTTTAATAACTCACGCCCTCTAATATTAAACGGGCGAGCACTATAAAAGAGCAAGCTATCACTTAACCCACCAATATATTTTTTAACTGTTTCAAATGATATTTTAGTACCGCTTGATACAAATGTATTCTTTATTTTATTAATAGATACCTGAGTCCCTGTCACACTTGCTAACAATGTAGCAACACGTTCCAAAGCCATTGTATCTGTTGTGTTCAATCGAGGAATAACATCTTTATACATAATTGATGAAAATATGGATTGCAGATACATAACCACTTCTTCTGAGCTTTTCAACTGAAGAACATACGGAAATGAACTGTTTAAATAATCTACGTATACTTCATTTTTTGTTTTCAAACTAAATTCGTCATTATTTTTCGTTTTCCATTGATAAAACTCTTTGAATGAAAGCGGAAATATATCTAGCTGAACATACCGACCAGTTAACAACGTTGCTAACTCACCACTCAAAAAATAAGCATTTGATCCAGTTATATAAACATCAATATTCTCTCTTATAAATAATCCGTCAACTACTTTTTCAAAACTATTTACATTTTGAATTTCGTCAAAAAAAACATAATATTGATTGTCATCTTTAATCTTCGCATCAACATCGTCATATAGATCATAGGCTTCTAACAAATGGCGAAATTTTGGATCTTCAAAATTGTAAACAATAATATGATCATCGAGAACACCTTCATTTATTAACGATTTTCTAAACAATTTAAAAAGAGTCGACTTTCCCGAACGGCGAACACCAGATACTACTTTAACTACTTCTTTTCCTCGCCACTTTTCTAAAAAATGTAAATATTCACTTCTAACTACGTATTTATCTTCCAATGTTTCAACCTCCAATCTAAACTTTTCTTAAATTATAACATAGTTTAGAGTGCAGTCTAAACTATTAGCTTTTTTGTCGTTAGTTTAGAGTGGAGTCTAAACTTTCCAGAAACGGATCAACATCTATTAAAATAATTAAAAAAAGTTGATGTACCAAATTTACTGATACATCAACTAGCTCTCTAATCTTTGCTTGTATTTTTTAAAGTCAATGAATACACCAGTGGCACAATCGCAATCAGCACAAAGCTAATAGTGAAGCCAATCATCGGTGCTAGTGTCCAGACAAACCCAGTCAATCCAGCAATTAGCAATCCGATTCCTGATAGCACAAACATAACTCCTGCCAAACGGTTGGTTTTCGCCCAATTTTCTGGATTTTTCATCGTGCTTGGAATCCGTACACCCATCATAGAATTCGGCGTTAACTTTAGCAAATAGTTTCCTAATACAATGAAGATCATTCCCATTAACATGCTAACAATCTCAATAATCGGTGCGTCATATCCGAGCGCCTCAACAAACATCGTTATCTGTAAGACGTTCGCCATCACCGGAAACATCCAAAGCATTACGTTGCTGAATTTTGGTGATTGCTTCCGCGTTCGCTTTCCATATTTCGTTGATAAATATACAATCCAGTCAGCAGCCAATAATAGTAAGGGTAGTAACAAGATTGCTGTTAATTTACCAGAATATTCGTTCGCTTGCCCGTTGAGCCCAAAGTGTGTGGCAACGCGCGCTGGTAATTCGTTGTACAGCAGGCCACCATAGACAAGCGGTAGTAATCCCGCCAATGACGTCCAAAGCATCGTTTTATTTTTCATCTTGTTCACCCTCCTTTTGCCGTGTAAAATCAGTCAACCAGAAGAGCGCTTCTTCAAAGACCGACAAATTTAGTTCGTAGTAAATAAAGTTTTTATACTTAGTTTCTCGCACCAAATCAGCTTCCTTCAATTGACGCAGATGATGTGAAATCGTCGCATTCGACAAATCAAAATGAGCACTCAGTTCGCCAGCAGACAGACGCTCGTCACGTAGTAAAACTAAAATTTCACGGCGAACTGGATTACTGAGCGCCTTGAACGTATTTTCAAATGCCATATGAACCTCCTTGATGCTATTTAGAAATATATCTAAATAGTTTTCAAGAGGATATAATATTGCAAAACAAAAAGCTTCTAAATGCTTTAACTGAAGCATTTAGAAGCTTAAATGAATGCCGTCGGTGGGAATCGAACCCACACTCTCTTGCGAGAACGGGATTTTGAGTCCCGCGCGTCTACCTATTCCGCCACAACGGCAAGATTACTAGGTTAGTATACTCAAACTAAGTATCTAACAGTAATCGAGATTATATATAATGAGATTATTAAATCTCGAGGGCGGATGATGGGAATCGAACCCACGTATGTCGGTACCACAAACCGATGTGTTAACCACTTCACCACATCCGCCATTATATAAAGCAGGGGTAGAGGGAATCGAACCCCCACCAACGGTTTTGGAGACCGTCGTACTACCGTTATACTATACCCCTATACATCTTTGGAATCTTTAATTCCAATGGCGCGGGAGGGAATCGAACCCCCGACACTACGAGCTTCAATCGTATGCTCTACCAACTGAGCTACCGAGCCATTAACGGTCACAACGGGACTCGAACCCGTGATCTCCTGCGT
>JAITPD010000048.1 GCA_031289615.1 Lactobacillaceae bacterium
CGGGGTGCACCATTTCACTAACACCAGGATCTAACGGTTAGTGAAATTGACGAATTATTTCGTCTTGCATCCAGATTCGAGTAGGTAAATCCGAACGTAAAGAATCTTTAGCGAAGCTGGTCAAACAAAGCCCAATATTACATAACTAGCAAAACACGTGGTTTTAGATAATTACAGGAGGAACAAAAGATGGCATTAACAACTTTAGATCAAAACACAGTCACTTATTTTGATTTGAACAATGAATTAAACATCCCTAAGAATGGGACGATTCAATTGGACAAAGACAAAGAGGCATTGGACGCATTTATTCGCGAAAACATTCAACCCAACACATTGGAATTTGATTCACTACGAGCACGCTTTGATTATTTGATTGAGAACGATTTCGTTGATGAAAAAATGGTTCAACAATATCAATTTAGTTTCATTGAACGCTTGTATGATTACTTGCGTGATGAAAATTTTCAATTCAAGTCATTTATGGCAGCTTACAAGTTCTATGCGCAATACGCAGTCAAGACCAATGACAAGAAGTTTTACGTTGAAAACTACATTGATCGTGTGGCTATGAACGCATTGTTCTATGGAAATGGTGATGAAAAGTTGGCTATGAACTTGGCCAATGAAATGATTCATCAACGTTATCAACCAGCGACCCCTTCATTTTTAAATGCTGGTCGTTCTCGCCGTGGTGAATTGGTTTCGTGTTTCGTCTTGCAAACTACTGACGACATGAATTCAATCGGGCGAACAATTAACTCTGCATTGCAACTTTCAAAAATTGGTGGTGGAGTTGGGATTAACCTCTCAAACTTGCGTGAAGCTGGTTCAACCATCAAGGGGATCGCTAATGCTGCTTCTGGTGTCGTTCCAGTGATGAAGTTGTTAGAAGATTCATTTACGTATTCAAACCAAATGGGTCAACGTCAAGGGGCTGGAGTGGTTTACCTTTCAGTTTTCCATCCAGACGTGATGAATTTCTTAGCTACTAAAAAGGAAAATGCTGATGAAAAAATTCGTGTGAAGACTCTTTCACTTGGATTGACTGTGCCAGATAAGTTTTATGATTTGATTCGCTCAAATTCTGACATGTTCTTGTTCTCACCATATGATGTGGAACGCGAATACGGTGTCGCATTTAATTACGTTGACATCACTGCTGAATATGACAATATGGTCGCAAACCCACGCATTAAGAAGTACAAGATTCGCGCGCGTGATTTGGAAAACGAAATTTCAAAGATGCAACAAGAGTCAGGTTATCCATATGTGATTAACTTGGACATTGTTAATCGCGCGAATCCAATTGCTGGGAAAGTGGTTTCATCAAACTTGTGTTCAGAAATTTTGCAAGTGCAATCACCAAGCCAGATCAACAACATGCAAGATTACACAAAGTTGGGTTCTGACATTTCATGTAACTTGGGATCAACTAACATCGTTAACATGATGGAAACTGAAGACTTTGCGACTTCTGTTGATGCAATGGTGCGCGCATTGTCATTCGTTTCAGATCACTCAAAGCTAGACATCGTTCCATCTGTTCAACAAGGAAATCGTGAATTGCACGCAATCGGTTTGGGAGCAATGGGCTTGGCTGCTTACTTTGCCAAGAACCAAATGTATTATGGGGATGAAGAAGCTTTGGACTTTACCAATGTTTACTTCATGATGCTAAACTATTACACGTTGTTGGCTTCAAACAAGATTGCTAAAGAACGTAATGAAACATTTGCAAATTTCGAAGATTCGGACTATGCTAATGGACGTTACTTTGATAAATATTTAGCAAATGATTTTGGACCAAAGACAAAAAAGGTTGCTGATGCATTTGCGAGTCATCACGTGCCAACTAAGCATGACTGGGCCGTTTTGATGGAGTCAATTCAAAAGCACGGTTTGTACAATGCTTACCGGATGGCGATTGCTCCAACTGGTTCTATTTCTTATATTAATGATTCAACTGCTTCATTGCACCCTATCATTAACAAGATTGAGGAACGTCAGGAAAAGAAGATTGGTAAGATCTACTATCCAGCGCCATATTTGAGCAACGAGACATTGCCATATTACCAATCAGCGTATGATTTGGATATGCGTCGCGTGATTGACGTGTATGCAACTGCGCAAGAGCATATTGATCAAGGAATGGCATTGACACTCTTCATGCGTTCGACTTTGCCTGAGGGATTGTACGAATGGAAAGAGGGTCACACAAACAAGATGACTACTCGTGACCTCAATATTTTGCGGATGTACGCTTATCATAAGAATATCAAGTCAGTTTATTATGTCCGGACTTATACGGATGATGAGACTGAAATGGGTGTTAACGAATGTGAGTCTTGCTCAATTTAAGCAACTATATTTTAAATAGAGTTTTGGTTGATCAGCTTCGCTAAAGATTCTTTACGTTCGGATGGCCCTGCACGATTCTATGCGTTTTGTTGGTGATTTATCGCCTACCAAAACACGATCCGTAGTACTTGGTTGGTCAGCTGTGTGATACAGCTGAGCGGCTTAGTAACGGAGGTGGTTGCGAATGGCAAAATAATTTGCCAATTTCACGACGCTAAAGCACGCGTGAAAAAGTTCGCCTAGATTCGGCAAGGGTTGGTCATCCGACGACAGAATCGCTCCGCTGATCAACGCATGTGTAATGTTATGCGAAACACCCAGTCATTTTATTCAAAGCGTGGTGGTTTGAAATGATGATAGTATGTGATCATCGTGTTTACAAAGGCTGAGCTTCGGTTATAAGCCAATTTTCAGGTTAACTACGTCGCTACTCTTTGGTAGCAAACCTGAAAATTATCTTATCCCGACAGCTCATAACGCCTTTGTTCACACTCCTTAAAGCGAGGTAGCGGCACCAATTCGACTAAATTTCGGTTCATCGAAATTAAAAGGCGAATGGGACCGTGTCGCCACTTACTATCATTATCGAAAATCCACAATGCAAGTGAAAAATGACCGAGGTGTTTCACAACCATATGCGTCAAACAATCATATTATAAGCAAGCAGATTTAAATTAGAAGAGGAGTATCAGAAATCATGGCTGAAAATTATGTTGCCATTAATTGGAATGAAATTGAAGACCAGGTAGATAAGGCGACGTGGGAAAAGTTGACCGAGCAATTTTGGCTCGACACGCGGATTCCTTTGTCAAATGATTTGGATGACTGGCGCCAAATGTCAGCTGACGAACACTACTTGGTTGGGCATGTATTTGGAGGCCTGACTTTGCTTGATACTTTGCAATCACAAGATGGAATGTCATCATTGAAGCAAAATACTCGGACGCAACATGAAGAAGCTGTCCTAAACAACATTGAGTTCATGGAATCAGTCCACGCCAAGTCATATTCATCAATTTTTGAAACGTTGAATAAACCCGAAGAAATTACTGAAATTTTTGATTGGACTGAAAAAAACGAGTTCCTACAATTCAAGGCTCAACGAATTAACAAGATTTACCAAGAAGGAACTCCTTTGCAAAAGAAGGTTGCCTCAGTCTTCCTCGAAACGTTCTTGTTCTACTCTGGTTTCTACACACCTTTGTACTATCTCGGGCACAACAAGCTCAACAACGTGGCAGAAATCATCAAACTGATTTTGCGAGACGAGTCCGTGCATGGAACCTATATTGGTTACAAGTTCCAGCTTGGCTTTAATGAATTGTCAGAAGATGAGCAAGCCAAGTTGAAGATGTGGATGTATGATTTGTTGATGGAATTGTACGCGAACGAAGAAGAATACACACGTGCACTGTATGATAATGTTGGCTGGAGCGAGTCAGTTTTGACATTCATTCGTTATAACGCTAATAAAGCCTTGATGAATCTGGGTCAAGATCCATTGTTCCCAGATGGTGCCGATGATGTTAATCCAATCGTGATGAACGGTATTTCAACGACAACTTCAAATCATGATTTCTTCTCACAAGTTGGTAATGGTTATCGCTTGGGACAGCTTGAGGTTATGGAAGACGACGATTACAACTATGGGTTAAACAATTAATATGTAAATGAATGAACGTGTTTCCGAATTGGAGATGCGTTCTTTTTGTATATGCTAATGATATAAATTCACACAAAAGACACAAATAACTGTGCTAAATATGCTTAAATAAAGGTAACGGATTTACAGATTAGGGGGGACAGATGGCTACAGTAGTTGAAAATATATGGGCAATGTTAGAAACTGTTGAAGATCCTGAATTACGAGTGGACATTGTTAATTTGGGATTAATCTATGATATCCAAATGCAAGATGAAAATGCTGTAATTACTATGACCTGGACAATGATGGGATGTCCGTTAGCAGATTTGTTAGAAAAGCGAATTAAGGAAGCAGTCCTATTGGCAGACGGCGTTAGTAGTGTTGACATCAATATCGTTTGGGAACCTGCTTGGACCAAGGATCGGTTGTCGCGCTATGCAAAAATATTGCTAGGGGTTAGGTAGCGCGACGTATAAATTCGGCAAATTAATAAAGATGACACATTGAAATGTTGAACTAGATGGATCAGCGAAGCGATTCTGTCGTCGGATGATAGGCCCTGCCGAATCTGGATGAACCATAACACTAACACCAGGACCTAACAGTTAGTGGAATTGGCGAATTATTTCGCCTTTCATTCAGATTCGTGTAGGCCCGTCCGAACGTAAAGAATCTATTGCGAAGCTGATTCACCTAGTTAATATCTCACAACCAGCACCCTAAATTATGTAGTCAGGAGGAAAGCCCAGTGATTCCAATTAGTCAAGTTCAACCAAATCAAGTTTATGTCATTACAGAATTGCGCGTTGATGCTTCAATTTATAAGCATTTGCAAAACATGGGCATGCTGCCAGGAACCAAGGTGGCAATTCTTTCGATAGCAAAAGGCAACGGAATTGTCTTGCTGCAAAATCATCGTGTGGCCTTGGATATCGAGGTGCTTAATCAGATTTATGTCAATGAAGTCAATCTAGAGCCGGCTCATTGGCTTCCATTAAGTGATTTAGCCGTTGGAGAATTAGCTATGGTTGTTGACATCCAAGGAGCCGGAGCTGTTCATCGGCGGTTAATGGACATGGGAATTACCAAAGGAACCCGTTTGTTAGTGCGTAAAGTTGCGCCGTTGGGTGATCCGATGGAGATTCGTTTACGTGGCTATGAACTTTCATTACGTAAAGAAGAAGCTGAAAACGTGATTGTGTCACCAATTATTGATTAGGAGGGTTGAGATGGCTGAATATCAAATTGCGCTGGCGGGGAACCCTAATAGTGGAAAAACAACTGTATATAACGCCTTAACTGGAGCCAATCAATATGTTGGAAACTGGCCCGGGGTGACGGTTGAACGAAAAAGTGGGCCAACCAAAAAAAATAAGAACATTATTTTACAAGACTTACCAGGAATCTATTCACTTTCACCGTATTCTCCTGAAGAAATTATCGCGCGGGATTATATTTTAGGTAATCAAGCAAATTCGATTTTAAATATTGTCGATGCGACGAATTTAGAACGTAATTTGTATTTGACAACTCAGCTCATGGAAACAGGTTTGCCGATTGTCATTGCGCTCAATATGATGGACGCACTGAAAAAGCAAGGGCGCAGTATTAATCTTGAGCGGCTCGAGTATGGAATGGGCGCGCCAGTCGTTGGGATGAGTGCGATTAAAAACACTGGTGTCAATTCGGCTTTAGATGTTGCGGTTAAAATTGGTCAGAAAACATTTGAACCAACTTTCCCTACATACGACAAACGTTTGGAAGTTGCATTGAACGAAATTATTCAACTGCTAGATGATCGAATTGCCAAACATCAAAAGCGGTGGTTTGCGCTAAAAATTTTTGAGCGCGATGAAGGAGTTTTGAGTTCCATTACTTTTGAGCAAAGTGTTCGAGCGGAGTTTGAAGAAATCACAACCATCACTGAAAAAATATTTAATGAAGATGCTGAGTCAATTATCGTGAACGAACGGTATAATTTCATCGAGAAAGTCATCAGTATTGCGGTCAATGAAGGCGAAGGAATTAAGTTCACTATTTCTGATAAAATTGATTCAATTGTGACGAATCGAATTTTAGCCTTGCCGATTTTTATTTTCATCATGTGGCTCGTTTATTATATTTCGATTCAGACGATCGGGACCATTGCCACTGATTGGCTCAATGAGACGCTCTTTGGGTCAGTCATCCCACAGAACTTAGGAAGTTTGCTTAATACTTGGCACGTGGCTAGTTGGATGCATAATTTAATTCTTGATGGAATTGTCGCAGGGTGCGGTGCGGTTTTGGGCTTTGTTCCACAAATTTTTGTGTTGTTTATCTGTCTGGGAATTCTCGAAGATACGGGCTATATGAGTCGGATTGCGTTTGTAATGGATCGGTTCTTTCGGCGCTTTGGCCTTTCTGGTAAAAGTTTTATCCCGATGCTAATTGCAACTGGCTGTGGGGTTCCGGGTGTCATGGCGAGTCGGACGATTGAAAGTGTTAAGGATCGCCGGATTACAATCATGGTAACGACCTTCATGCCGTGTTCTGCCAAGTTGCCAATTATCGCCTTGATCGCCGGTGCCTTCTTCCCAAGTGATTCGTGGGTTGCGCCAAGTGCGTACTTTATTGGAATTGGAGCTATCATCTTGTCGGGGGTCGCCTTGAAAAAGACAAAGCTGTTGACCGGAAAAGTCGCGCCATTCATCATGGAACTGCCAAGTTATCATTTTCCAAAATGGTCAAATGTGTTTCGGTATGCAGGTAGTCGTGCCATGAACTTTGTGAGGCGCGCTGGGACGATTATTTTCGTTTTGAATATTTTAATTTGGTTCTTCTCAAGCTATAGTTTCGGCCTACAGACTGTTGATGCTGAAAAATCAATGCTAGCAGGCTTTGGAAAAGTTTTGGCGCCAGTCTTTGCTCCACTAGGTTGGGGGCATTGGCGTGCGACTGTGGCGACTTTGACAGGTTTAGTGGCCAAAGAAACTGTGGTTGGGACGTTTGGCGTTTTGTATCACACTAGTGGCGAAATATCAGATAACGGGCACGAAGTTTGGGGCAACTTATCAACTAACTTTACTGCGTTGTCGGCGTATTCATTCTTAGTATTTAACTTGCTCTGTGCACCGTGTTTTGCGGCGATTGGAGCAATTCATCGTGAAATGGGAGCGTTGAAGTGGACCTTAATTGCAATTGGGTATCAATGTGGACTCGCTTATTGTGTTAGCATGATCATATATCAGTTTGGTCGGTTATTTTTGGAAGGGCAGACACTTGGAATTGAAACTTTGATCGCAATAATTGTCGTCATCTTCTTAGTGTATGGAATTGTTCGGCGACCACCGCTTAATGCAGTAGAAAGTTTGGCAAAATAGGAGGAAGTTAAAAATGGCAACCATAATATTATCAATTGTCATTATTTCATTTGTTGGCTACGTGATCTATCGCTGGGTCAAGCGCGGTTTTGGTGCAGAATGTGCAGATTGCGAATCAACTTGCCCAGTTAAGCATGAAATGAAGCGAACGGAAGAACATTAAATTTACTCATATAAAAAGTGACTGGACAAATTAATTTGTCTCAGCCACTTCTTTTTTGCGTATCAGTATAAATTTTTAATCAATGATCTGAATATCTTTTGGTGTGTGGGTAAATGATTCAGCCCCGTGTTCCGTCAAGACGACAGAATCTTCAATCCGAACCCCCATGTCACCGGGAATATAAATTCCTGGTTCGATCGAGAAGGCCATCCCGGCTTCTAGCACAAGATCATTGCCAGCCATAATTTGTGGATATTCGTGAACAGATGAACCAAGTCCGTGGCCGAGGCGATGCACAAAGTATTCGCCAAAGCCAGCTTTAGTGATAATCGTGCGCGCAATGTTGTCGAGCTCACCAGCTGTCATTCCAGGCCTAACGACTGATTGAGCGGCCAATTGAGCTTCTAGGACAGTTTGGTAAACCTTCCGTTGATGATCCGAAATCGCCCCAAAAGCAACTGTTCGGGATGAATCAGAAACATATCCTTCATAAATTGTTCCGAGGTCAAATAGAACCATGTCGCCGCGCTTCAAAGTAGTTTGACCAGTTGCGCCGTGTGGTTCAGCAGCATGAGCACCGAATTGGACCAATGTTTCAAATGACATTCCAGGAATACCACGTTTTTTGGTTTCGTATTCTAACTTTGCCGCGACGGCTAATTCTGAAATGCCATTTTCTAAGGCGGCAAATCCGTATTCAAATGCGCGATCTGCATCACGCCCAGCACCATGCATTTTTTCAATCTCATCAGCACTCTTATAAAGACGCATTGTTTGCACTTTTTCAGTGACGTCAGCGGTTAATTCAATCTCAGGAAGAGCAGTTTGAATTGCTTGAGCACGCGCCATTGTTAGTTGATTTTTTTCAACCGCCCAATGCTTAATTGCATGCGAACTTGTCTTAATATGCTCGGCCAATAGTTGCCAACCGTTCTCGTGATCTTGATAGCCATAAACTGGAAACTCAAAGCCAGTTCCTTTGACCGCTTCCACTTCAAGCGCAGGGGCAAAGATAAAAGGATCGTCTTGGGCAAAGACAACTAGGGCCAAAATTCGTTCGATAGGATCTGATTCAAATCCAGTTAAGTATGAAATTGTGTGGAAATCCGTTAGAAAAGCGACATCTAATTGTTGGTCGTTCAGCCATTGTTGAACTTCTTTAATTTTGTTGTTCATAGTAATGCTCCTTAATTCGTAGTTCTAGTTGTGCATCATCTTGGTCATTATTTCAATTCATCAGGTTTAAAATTAAGTGACCAAGATGGTGCATTAAATTATTGTCCTTTGCTTGCTCAGTGTAGCGATTCTGTCGTCGGATGTAATTTCCTGCCGAATCGGGATGCACCATTTCACTAACACCAGGATCCAACGGTTAGTGAAATTGGCGAATTATTTCGCCTTTCAACCCGATTCGTGTAGGAAAATCCGAACGTAAAGAATCTTTAGCGAAGCTGATCAAGCAAAGCACAATATTATACAACTAACACAACACTTTCCTTATAGTTATTTTACCTATAGCTTACTCTTTTTTAGAGTGTTTAGCATTATTTTGAAATGTTACAAAAATGAAAGAATGATTCGATTCAGTTTTGAAAACAATTGTGAAAACATACCAATTAAGAGTTGTAAACGCTTGCATTTGTTTTCATAAATCGTTATACTTAGTCATTAATAAAGCAAATTAATTCAAGGTGGTGAAAAAAATGGATAAGCAAGCGATTACGATTTACGATGTGGCCCGTGAGGCAAAGGTTTCTATGGCAACTGTATCGCGAGTTGTGAACGGTAACACCAATGTTCGCAGTGAGACAAAGCAACGAGTTGAAGAAGTGATTAGCCGGCTCGGCTATCGTCCAAATGCAGTGGCTCGTGGACTTGCTTCACGTAAAACGACGACCATTGGAGTAATTATTCCAGACGTGACGGATGTTTATTTTTCAGAATTAGCCCGTGGAATTGATGATGTGGCGCAAATGTACAAATATCAGATTATTTTGGCAAATTCTGATGAGTCAAATTCCAAGACTGTAGAAGTGTTTGAATCTTTGCTAGGTAAGCAAGTTGACGGAATTCTGTTTATGGGTAACATGTTTGATGACAATATTCGTGCAAAGTTTGAATCGTCAAATGTGCCGGTCGTCTTTGCCGGATCAGTTGATGCAACAAGTACAGAAGCATCAGTAAATATTGATTACGTCACAGCGGTTGAAGAAGTTACAGCCAAGTTGGTTAAAAATAAGCACAAGAAGGTTGCATTTGTTTCTGGACCAATTGAGCATTCGATTAACCAAGATTATAAGTTGGTTGGCTACAAGCGGGCGTTAGATGCTGCTGGAATTGAGTTTGATGAGTCATTGGTCATTACGGCTGATTACGATTACCAAAGTGGTTACCAGCTTGGTTCGATTGTACTGGGAGCTAAGGCGACGGCGGCTGTGGTAGTTGATGATGAGATGGCAGCTGGCTTGTTAAACGCGTTGACGGATGCTGGTGTAAGTGTGCCAGATGATTTTGAAATCGTGACAACCAATAATTCGCATTTGACGGTGATTACCCGGCCACAATTGAGCTCGATTACACAACCAATTTACGATTTGGGTGCCGTGGCAATGCGCATGTTGACCAAGTTGATGAATGACGAAGAATTGCCAATTAAGACGATGATTCTTCCGCACGGATATGTGAAACGCGGGACGACAAAATAAAATTACGCAACGCAGGTCTAAATTGATATTTGCTGAGAGGCAGATTTGATTTGGGCTTTTTTGGTGGCCGACTATGATGATTAAAAAATTAACCCAACCAATTATCTCAAAACCCTTGATTACCTTCAGCTACTTTTATATACTTAAGTAGTTGATGTTTTGGAGAAATGGCAGAGTGGTAATGCAGCGGACTCGAAATCCGCCGAACCGGTGTAGAGCCGGCGCACGGGTTCGAATCCCGTTTTCTCCTTTATCGTTATGTAGAAATCCCGCTATATCAGCTTAACCGTTGGTATGACGGGGTTTTTGTTTGTTTGTAAATGTTACCAAATGTCATAGAATGCCACTGGATACACCCGGAATGTGGACAAAGTGTGGACAAAACCGAGTTCCAGAAACACCTTTATATGAGCATTCATAGACTGTTATGAAAACAATGTGTGGACATTTTCAAAAATTTACCAAAGATGTGAATATTTCAGCAGTTGAATCCTTCATATCTTGGGTAACTGATGCATAAACTGAAAGGGTAGTTTGAACGTCTTCATGGCCTAACTGATATTGAAGTTGTTTAACATTCATACCTGCTTGAACTGCAAGGGTAGCATACGTGTGCCTAAATCCATGAACTTTAATTCTAGGAAGGCCAGCTCGTTTAACGATAGTTTCAGCCCATTTGCGAGGCTTTGTTATGCTTGCATGTGTTTGTAGGTCATCAGTGGTAAAAACGTAACCAGAGCTAGATAAGCCGTGTTTAAGAAGGCTCTCTGCTTGAACAGCTTGTAACTTCTTCAAAATTGATAAAGTAGTGGTATCAACTTTAACAGTTCGATAACCTGCTTTGCTCTTAGGTGTGCTTAAAATTATTTTCCCATTTTCATCAGTTGAAAGTGCCTTATCAATTTTTATTTCATTAGTTTCAAACATAATATCATTCCAGGTAAGTGCTAAAGCCTCTCCACGTCTCATACCAGTGAAAGCCAGTACCCTGAACAAAGTATAAATCTGGAATTTATCATTTGCATACAATGTAAAGGCCATATTTAAAAATGTTTCAAGTTGTTCTTTGTTATAAAAGTCAACTCGGTTAATAAATACAGGCGCTGGTTTTGCTTTTGGATAAACAACTAAATCAAATGGATTTTCCTTAATCAACTTAAATGCAACAGCCATTTTCATCACTTGTTTGAACGGGGACATATTTTTACGATAGTTCACATTTATAGAACTAATGTAATTAATAAATCCTTGAAGCATTGGTGAAGTGATTGAACTAATTTTGACCTGATCAAACCATTCTGGGGAAAGAACATGTTTATCTATAAACTGTTTAGCTTTACGGTAAGTTGATGGTTTAACCTTTTTACTATACTGATTTAGCCACTTTTCAAGCGCAGCGTTAAGCGTCATATTTGAACTAAAAACTTCAAATTCACCATCTTCAATTTTTGCAATAACATCATGTTCCCATTTTCTTGCTAATGTTAGGGTAGTGATATTACGTTTACGTTTTTCTTGCCTCCTTCCAAAATTATCTGTAAAAGTAAGACGGACTTCATATCCTCCGTCAGATTGTTTCCTAATACCCATTATTATTCCCTCCTATGGCGTCCCGGCTCATATTAAGGTAATGAGTAAACAGTTTATCGACATATTTAGGTCGTATATGTATAACCCCTCGAATTCGAGGGGTTTAAAGACTATTTAAGTGAAGTAGAGTTCTTCATGCTCAAAAGATATGATCCATCAGCTTGTTTAACAAAGGCCAGGTCAACTGATTCATAGCTACCGTTACTTGTCGTCTTAGTCCAAGATGAATTGCGTTCTGCCATATCACCGTTTTGACTGTCATCACTGGTCTTTGGCTTACCAAACTTGGCAACAATGTCATCATAGCTGGCGCCACCCATTCCTGTAGTTTCATCACCAACCATAAGATTATCATAATCTGTCTTAGTCCATTTGAATGAATCAGCTTCTTTTTTATCTGACTTAGACAAAGAACTTTTAACTGAATCACCAACATGGTTGACAGCCTTCTCATACATGCTTTGCGTGATAAGCACAATAGCAATCGAAAGTACTGATAATGCAGTTCCAACAATTGCAAGTACCTTCTTGTTTTTACGATTAACAATCAGAGCAATGATGCCTAAAATTACACCAATTCCTCCAAAGAAAAATGCAGCATTATTAATAACTGGAATCCAAGAGAGGATTAAACCAATTCCTCCAAAGATAATCGCAATAATACCTAGAGCCTTCTTCTCATTCATGATACATAACTCCCTTAAGAGTGGTTTAACGTGGACGCTTGGCACGTACCTTATGTAGCCCTTCATAAACGTGAAGGTAGGGAGCTTTTAATAATGCTTTTTAGCTTGAATTGGTGGCTTAACATCTTGGACTAAATATTTATCAAAATCTAAAAAATTAAGTGGATATTTCAAAGACATAGATATAAATATAAGATATTTTGGCTCATTAAATTTTGCTAGGAAACTATTATCTATATAATCCTCTAGTGTTGTAAAAGGGTCTGAATTGTTTAGTGTAGAAAATCCAAGTATTAGAGCATATATTCCAGTTCTGCCAATACCATCACTATAATCTACTGAATCAAAGACATCTGGAAATATTTGCTTAACAACGTTTATTGAAGAATTTCCATATTTATCCATAGGAGCATAGTTGAAAATTCTATTTGCGTGTAAAGCTCTATTTCTAAATAAATGAACCAAGTTTATTAATTCTATTAAAAAAGTTTTGGAATTTCCCATATTTGATGATTTAATAAATTCAGGTTGTAACATTCTACGTATAATTGAATCTTTTAGATGAGAATCATTTAGTAAGGCAAAATAAGTTTTAATCTCACCAAAGCTTAACTGTTTGAAAAGGATCCAAGGTGGAATGTTACCTTTTAACCTATGATGCTCTATTAATCCATCTTGTGATTTTAATGCGTGTCTAATTCTTCCTTGAAGCCAATCTAAATCAGAATACGGTTTACCTTGTTTAGATTTATGAAATTTTCCACTCCTAAATATTTTTCTATTTAGGTGTACAGTGTCATTTTCTCCATATTTTTGAGCAATGCATTCAGAAACAGTTTCTTTAAAGGTCATTTCAAATTGTTCAATAGCGGTACGAAGAACGGCTCGTAATTGCATATCTAAATAAAACATGTTAGCAAGGTCAACAAATGTGGTGTTTTTATCGAAGTTTTCACTTAGATTATGGTCTTGTTTAAAAACATCTTGATAGCCATTCACTATTTCATGGTATCCATAATTCTTAAGCATACTTATGGCTATTTTTTCTTGACCGTTAGTTAGTAGTTTGTGATTATTGGACAAAATATTAAGCTGTTGTTCGGGTGTTTTGTATGTTTTCATTGTTTCTCCTATATAACGCAAAAACTCGTAGGCAAATTAATTGCTTACGAGTTTTTTGTGCAGCGAACAACCTCGCCGATCTCTATAACCAATATATTATATGTTATTAGGGGCATTGTCAAATATTATTTGGTAATTGAGTGGTTGTTTCACTAACCACTTTTTAGTTATATATCTAGACGGCCATTTTGATATATTGATTCAAATAAACCGTATGGTACTCCAGATAGTCTTAGGAAAGTAGTAAGGTATTCTTCTGAACCACCGTAATCCTCAAAAATTTTCCATAACATATTAACAGCTTGTCGATCAGCTATACTTTCAGCTGGATTTCGTGCATCATACTCGCTTTTGCGTTTACAATCATTATTCATCTTATGATAGTACTCGTGAGCAAGTGTAAATGGAGTAGCTTTTTGTCCGTTGTAGGCACCTATGCCTTTGTTAACATTAATAGTGGCTTTTATATCAAGTGTGTCATTCCTTTTAATCCAAATACCAGCATTTCTTAAATCATTAATTAACTCGTCTTCTAGTTCATCTTCAGTCATTATAGATCAAACATCGCTTTCAAAATTGCTTTATCATGATCCGTTAATGGAGCACCATCAGCAGACATCCACTCATCCCATTCATCATTCTTAGCTACATGAACAAGGTCAACCTTAGTAGTAGGTGTGTTAGAACTTGGATTTTCCGTGTTACCTAATAAATAGTCAACAGAAACGTTGAGAACATCAGCTACGGCTTTTAGAGCGGAAGCAGATGGATTATTTGTTTTCCAACCATAAATGACATTTTGGGATAAGTTAGCTTGCTCAGCAAGAATACGTAGGCTACTGAAACCACGTTTTTTTGAAATTTCTTTTACACGTTCAAATAGCGTCATATCAACACCTCTCAGATGAAAGAGAATAAACTTGCAAATAAAACTGTGCAAAAACATTTGCAAACACAGATTTATGTGCTATTATTATTCATGTACCAAAGTTTAAGTTTAAAGACGTAAATAAAAATGATATACGAATGGCGAACGGTAGCACGAAAGGCATTGTATAAAGCTCTTTTATTACGCTTATTTCATTATTTATTATAGCACACATATATGTGAATGTGCACAAATATTTAAAACAAAAGTACAAATATTTAGTATTTAGTCCTTTGAAAATTAAATCGTGATAAGAGGAATCTCCTGTAATCTTTGCTTGTATTTATTATGTGGACGTGAAATAATTAATATATAGAAAGGAGGAGGGAATGGGTAAGCGAAACAAAAAGAAGCCTAGCACGACTGAGAAAGTATTATTGATAACAGCCATTATCAATTTAATCTCAACTATGCTAAACTTCTTAAACAAATAACAAAGTTTTGGGGCAGAAATGCTCCGGCTTTGTAGTACCCATTTTATAATACAATGATGAAAAAAGGAAATGATAAAGCGTCAGGGATGGCAATTACAGCGTTAGTAATTTCTATAATTACGTTATGTCTATCAATTTATGGATTAGTGAGGTAGGAAAAATGGCAGAAGGTAAGCGGGGACGTCCAAAAAAGTATGAGGATCCAACTGAGGGACAACGTTTGGCGAGTGCTAAATGGCAAGCCGAAAATAGGTCTAGGAAACAATATTTAAACACAAAATCTACTGCTAAACGTTTTATCCTGAATGTTGCAACTGATGAAGATATTAATTTAGTTCAGGAATGGTTAGCTGAACGCACAAGTAAATAATTTATGAAAGCTCTTATTACGATTTGATGTAATAGGGGCTTTTCTTTTTTTCAGAAAGGAGGGGAAGCAAGATGATGAACCATTCAATGAAGGCCAAATATATGGATACTGATAGCATTAATTTTTATATTTCGGATAGTAACTTGTATGACGTTATTAGCAAGTTGATCGAGGAAATTAATAAGTTTGAATTGTCATATGAGCAAAAAGAAAAAGCGCTCATTCTAGTGAATGAAATACTTTTTAAAGATTTGATGACTAACCGTAAGTAAATTAGTCAACAAAATTGGACATGAGTTTGTCTTCTTGCAATGATGATTCTTTTTCATCCTTTAGATACTGTTCATACTGCTGTTTGTTTGCACCAACCACGTAAACAGTATAAAGATAATAATTACCATTGTCATCAGAACCATCACCATGCTTTGAACCGACGTGTAACAACTGCCAACCTTTTTGCAGATAAGAATTAGCACGTTGATTTGCTTGAAGATCATAAAACTCAAGTGTGAATACGATATTCTCCATAATATTTCTCTTTTCAAAATGTTGGGAGAATTGCGACACTCACAAAACTAATTATAAAACTATTCAAAGGAGGTGATGAACCAATGCCAGCGATTACTATTAATCAATCTTACTTGGATCGTGTTGGCCGTTTGATTGGAGAAATCTATTCAGCACAACTAATCCAGCAAGATGTGTATACATCAATCAATGTTTCTAAGGCAACTTGGGAAAATGTTAAAAAAGGCTTTGCTCCTGAAACTACAAGGAACAATGTTCTTGAAGCTGCTGAACACTTTGTCAGTGGCGTGTTAAATGAACGGCGCAAGCAACTTGGATAGATGAAAAAAGAGCGTCCCGGCTCAAGAGGTAAAACAATATGAATGAAATTGTGGAGGCAATTCAGGAGTTAACAACAATAGTAAATGAACGGAATGGTTCACCTTGGCTAAATCAGAAACAAGCAGTAGCCTACTCAGGCTTAAACCGACAGCCATTTCTTAATTTAGTGAAGCAAAAGGTGATTCCAGTTCACTCATTGTATCCGCTCAACATTGCACGTGAGTTATATAACAAAAATGAAATTGACAAAGCGTTAAGCAAGCTTTAGGAGGCAGAATATGAATCTATTATCAGCATTAATTGGTGGTATTCCACTTTTAGGAATCGTAGAAGGGTTGATTGCTAACAATGTGCAAAAGAAACATGAAGCATTAAAACGTGATGCAAGGTTGGATCAAATGTTTGAAATGCTTAACACACTGAAAGGCTAATGAATAATGAATGATATTGAACTAGTTACGTTAAATGAGATTCTAAAACAGAACAAGTATATTGTTGAAACTTTAAATGAAGTGAAAGAAAAACAAGCCATAATTTTAGACTTGTTGAGGAAAGATTAATTACGAGATACCGGTGGAAATAGCATCATTAGTTGCATGTTTATTTGAGCTATGAATATATCAACATATTGTTTAAACAATTCAAAACTAACGTCATTTGTGGAATTCCAGTGAGCATAGTCGTTGCCAATTATACGTATTACATCAGCAACATTTTGTGTACCCATATTTGGAAGATATTTCTTAACAGACTTAGCCAAATTTGTTTTAGCAATAGTATCTTTATCATCTTGTTCAGATAGTAATGCGTAATCTTTAATAAATGTTTCTAATGCTGCACGATAACCAATAACAGCTAATTCTAATGAACCAGATTGTTCTGCTTCAAAAGATTGGTTATATAAGTTAACGCCATTTGGTAGCTTCTCTTTTATTAAATTTGGTAATGAAGCAATTAATGAATTTGGATAAATTGTTTTTACCATAGACTTGCTACCTTCTGCTTCTTGAATAGTGAAATGGTCTTTATTACATGCAGTACAGTGATGATAAAAAGCACCTATATTACCGTGATTACCAATGAAGTGGTTAACTGGATTATTAGCAGCTTTACAGTTTGGACATAAGATGGGTATTTGAATTATAGACACCCTGAAAGTGGATGTATTAGTAGCTTGAATTTTCTGTTCTCTAAAGTTCATGATTAATTTCCCCTAAATATATCTTTAATTAAATTATAACGTGAAAGGAGGTGAAGAGGTATGACTTTAGCAATGGCAATAGCCTTAAATGATGATGAATATATTCAGTCTTTGGATTTGAAACGTCATCCAGATGTTGCGCGTGTAATCGGGCAAATGTTCCAAGAACTATATACAGAAATTGATGCAGACAAAAGGACTAGTCGCCGGCAAGCATAACTAGTCCAATTAAAAGAATATTACGGAGGTAATTATAACATGTTAAACACAAAAGCTGCACCACAATTAACGCCACCAGTTCCAGAACGGCCAACATTAATGAGCAGTTCTCAATTACGCACTATTTTCATGATTCAAAAAGCTTTAGGTATTAGTGATGATGAATTGCATGAAGCTTTGGATCCAAGCACTCCAGAACTAATTAGGATGTTGCGTTCAATGCAAATCACTGGAGCACTGGTTGCACCACATTTAAGTGCTAACATTGAAAAGTTTATCAGTGAAAATCTTACTGAATTAGAAGAGAGGTTAGGATGAAAAGTTTAACTATTATTACATCAAATGGAGAGATGGTAGGACTGCCTCAACTTCAGCCAGAAAATTTAAAACTTATGAGTAATGATGACCTTGAGGATTTAGCACGAACTACTAAATATCTGGAGAGTGGGTTCAAGAAGGTTATGACGGAATTAAAGGACCGTCTTGACCACAATGAAGATTTTGAAGGTGTTGAGTACAAAGAACGGATTAAGCGATCTGCACCAACTGATGTTAATGAGATCAAAGAAAAATTTGTTAATAAGTATGGTTGGGATGCTGTTGAACTAAAGAGTAATGCAAAACTTAAGAAACTGTATGATGGGGCAATTAACGAGGACTTAGAAGCAATTACGGTAGAAAACACAACAAAAATAGTTAGCTGGAAATAGGAGATAAACACAATGAAGAATTTAGTAATCAAAGCAAAGGACAATGAAGGAACTAAGTATAATCCAATTTGGATTGACGCAAATACCCATGCAAAATTGCGGGAACTGCGTAATTCCACTGGAGTTAGCATGCGTGATTTGGCCAAAGATATGATTGAGTACGCTATGGATAATCTAACTGTGGAAGAATCGCGTGATGGAATCAATCCGGATTAGAAAAGTGCAAAATAAAAGCCACTCTGGCGTCTTACTTCCAAGGTGGTTTGGACAAAGAGGTACTCTCAAATGTCACACTTCTTAAGGTAATTATAACACGCACTAAGGAAATATATAACTAAACAAAAGGAGGTATTTATGAAATTCTATAAAGCTGGAGAAATACCCAAAGTTGGGAATATGTTCTTCATTTTTGGAGATGGCGGAACCGGTAAGACAAGTTTGATTAGGTTATTCAGTGGTAAGAAGTTGTTATTAAGTTTTGACGGTTCAACTAATGCCATCATCAATACAAAAGATGTTGACGTTGCCTTATTTGAAGATATTGATGCACCGCAAATGCAGCAGCTGGTTAACACCACATTGGGTCAATTAGTTAAGAATCATGATGTTATCTTTCTGGACAATGTATCAGCGCTTCAAAATTATGTTCTTGAGAATATTGATGGTGCTTCAAAAGATGGACGTCAGAATTATCAAAAGCTTCAACTTTGGTTCCGTAACCTTGGTATGTATTTACGAGGAACTGGATTAACAGTTGTTGCTACTGCTCATCAAATTGACAATGGAAGCAATGGACTTGATGGTAAAGGACGTTTTGAAGCGGATATGAATGAGAAAACCTTCAATGCGTTTACTGGACCATTTGACCTTGTTGGCCGGATTTATAAAGAAGATGGTCAACGCTGGATAGATTTGGATACAGAAAATGGGAATCATGCTAAAAATAGGTTGGACAATCGAACACTAATTAAGGCTTCTGATCTACTAAACACAGGTGATCCAGAAGCTAAGCAAATTCAGAAAGAGGATAAGTAAAATGGGATTTAAGTTTAATGCAAATGACGTACGCAAGGGAACGATTGATTTTGCTGGTGATTTTAACGTAGCAATTACGGAAGCAAATTATCTTGGCAAGAACAAACAAGGTGGTGAAGGATTTAATCTTGCCTATCAAGTCTTAGATGGATCAGAAGAAGGCAAGATGATCTTCAATGATTACTTCTCTGATGATACTAACCGTACTGATGGAAAGAATCCTACAAATTACCGTGCTTTGAATGGACTGTTTAATGCACTTGGTGGAATTGCGGACGGAACTGAAATTGAACTGAAGGATGTAGATAAGTTCTTACCTGGTAAAAGCCTTGCAGTTAAAATCCGTGAGTTTGAACCTAATGATTACCAAGGACGTGTAACCTACCGTCCACGTGTAGCTGATTATGGGAAGGTGCTTAATAACGGTTCAGTAGTTGACAAGAATACGCCAAAGCCTGCAAGCCATGAATCTGGTAAAGGTAACGTGGCACAGCCCAGTCCATTTGGAGCTCCGGCAAGTGATCCGTTTGTTCAACAATCAGTAGATGGAGCTGTGGAATCAATTGAAGCGTTTGATCCATTTGGCAATAACTAGAAAGTGTGGACAATGTGGCATACGCGTTTAAAAAGTCAGGGCTTCATGGTGAATTTGATTTAGTTGATGACTTTGATATTTGTGAGTATGTTGCCAGTCTTCCATCTAAACGTGAACCAATTAATGATGTTGATGATTTTAAAGAATTCAGTGCACAATATTTTACTCCCAGTAATCTCAAATCAGGACTAAGCAGGGACAGAAGTAACATCAAAGACATTCAAGCAATTGTGATTGACCTTGACAAAATTACTGACTGGAAAGAGTTCTTAACTAACTTTTATGTGCTTTATCACAACACTACAAAAATGAATGTTTATGCATGGCAGACACCCTCAACTTTTGGTAAGGGTAAGCATATTGGTGGAGGAAGAATTTATGTCCCACTTGCTGAACCAATCATTCCAGAATTGTTACCACAAGCAGTAGATGAATTAGTAGTAGCGTTTGCCAAGTCAGGATTTAACTTATTAGATTATGGAGCTGATTTAGTAGCAAGTAAAACCATTTCAAGGTTAATGGGATTACCGTTGCAACAAGAGTGGACATTAGGACCATTTGGAGATAAAGACAGGTTTAACTACAGGGTGAAATCAGTTTACACACCGACAAGTTTTAAATCAAACTTTAAATCAGCTAGTGACGGTTGGTCAGGCGTTGATATTCCAACAGAAATTGACATTGAGGCGTTTATTCAGGCCTATACAACTAAGAATCATATTACGTGGAATCACGGGGAACGTGATGATAATTTGATGAAGGTGATTGGAGCTATTGCCACAGCCTTTTCTCAGGTGAACAATGATGACGTTTATAAGGCATTTGAAGGTGTTGGTATAACTTCTTGTCTTGATCATCCAGAACGTGACATTGGTACTAAAACAAAGCGATTACTAAGGGGGTAAATATGGCGAACAATGGCATGGCTAAATTCAATGAAAAGACGGTCATCCCATGGAGTGTTGATGATGATGAAATTAGTCCAGCTCAGTTTGTGTCAAAGATACCTTGGCTCACATATCAGGAAAATAGAAAGACTGGCAACGTAAAGTACAAGATTAAGTCTGTTGAAGAGTTTGCAGTTTGGTATGTCAACCAGGCTGAGTCACTAATTAAAGGTGATTACGGATATATCTGGAATGGTTCTTACTGGAAAGCAGTTAAGCCATCAGAAGTATTGAACAATCTTTATATGTCGGTTATTGGGCTCACAGATAAATTGGAAATTGCACAGACTAAAAAACGTGAACTTGAGCGTGACACCAAAGAATATTTAATTGGATTAGGAAAGTCATTTGATGATTCTATTAAGACCGAATACGTGGCATTTAAGAATGCAACCTTGACGCTGGACACAATGTTATTAGATCAACCTAATAAACAGCAAAACATAATTGGTGGTTTTGATTTTGATGTGTCAGATGATGACCGTTTACCTGAAACTTGGATCAAGTATGTTGATTATATGTTTGGTGAGAATTCACGGATATTTTGGGCGTGGTTAGGTTACGGATTTTATAACGATATGCGTTGGTGGCAGGGAGCACTATTTTTACTTGACCCAATTGGTGGAACTGGAAAAACCTATCTTGTTTCAAAATTAGCTAAAGCACTCTTTGGTGAAGAACGAGTTGGAGCATTTAAGCTTAAGAATCTTCAAGGTAGTAGTGCACGCTTTGAGACATCACGATTCATTGGTAAGGCAATCATGCTGGATGATGATGCAACTAAGGTCAGATTTAAAGAAGACGACATTTTCAAGTCTGTTACAGGTGGTGGAATTTCACCAGTTGAACGTAAGGGAATTGACGGAACGGATTACATGATTACAGCCAAAATTATTGCTAACGTCAATGAGATGCCTGTATTTAATTCAGGTGGAGCAGTAACACGTAGACTACACATTTTACGAACAGTTGCACCAGTAGCAACCAAAGATGAAATTGAGAAACGTAATCAAATGTTTCCAGATGGACTACTGCAAGAAGAAATACCACGGTTAATTCCTTATACGGTTGAGATGTTCCAGAAGGCATACAAAGAAGATTGGCAAATTCTGAATGACATTGCAGCTGAAGTTGTTGAAGATGATCCGTTTGAACAATGGCACAAGAGAATTGGGTCAGGAACTTATAGGTCGACAGAGCTTTATCAAGGTTACGTAGATGAATTTAATGACATGTATCCTGGAGAAAATGAACAACCAATGTCAATTCAGAAATGGGGACGACAAATGGCTAATTGGAATGACAGCTTTAAAAATCGGGCTGGTAAATTCTATACGTTTAAGTAATGTGATGGATGTGACGGATTAGAAACGGATATGTGACGGATAGTGTGACGGATATAAGCCAGTTGTACCAACGGATGTGACGGATATTCCTTTATTTCTCTTATTCTTAAGAAGTATATTCAAAAAAGAGTAAAAATATAATATATATAAGAATACAGAGCATTAGAACCGTCATAACCGTCACATCATAGTGATACCAAGTAATTAGAGCATTTAATAACCGTCACATAACCATCACAGTAACCATCACACAAAAAGGTGAAAAAGATGAGCGAAGAAGAATATCAAGACGAAAGAGAAGAGATATTAGCAGAATTAGCTGAACGAGAAAAGTTAGTTGAATCAGCGATTTATGATCGTGATGAATCACAAGCTCAACTTGAACAGCTAGATTCAGATTATCTCATGAAAGGTTATCTAGGATGAAAAAGATATTTGAGGCAAAAATTGAGTTGCCTATGAAGTTTTCATCAGGTAATCAACACGGACAAAATGGTACTAGATTCTTCAGGCCAGAAAAGTATCACGCTTATCAAGATTATTTGATTAATGCAATTCAAGATGTGATGAATGAAACACACCCAAGGTTAGAAGATGGATCAGCATACTTTATGCGATTGATGTTTATCTATCCAGTGCCAAAAGCATTTATCAGTTCTAAGGCTAAGCAAAGAGCATTTGATAGTTCAAAGCTGTTGCCAATTACACGTGGCACGATTGATCTTGATAATTCATCAAAGGGAACAATTGATGCAATGCAAGTAGCACTGGGCTTTGATGATTCACAGATAGTAAGTGAAGAGCTGCATAAACGTTATTACATTGGCAAAACACACTGGCTTAAATTTGAGTTGTATGAGATGCCATCAGGTCAGAAAATTGAGTTTTATGATTAACGCTTAATCTAAACAGAAAAATAGAACATTTAGGATGTTCTGGCACAATTAGCTATAACGGTATGCAGAATGGAAAATAGAGGCAAATTTTAAACAGATACGGTTACAAATAAAATAAATAAAATTAAAGAGAGTAAATGAAATGGAAGCATACGAACAAGAAACAACAATTTACCGCGATGGTGATTCTAAAATCATGCGAATTGATACATCAGTGACTGCTGATCGTAACAGGCTGATAAAGTTAAGCAAAGAAGTTGGATTTGAGCTAGTTAAGTACAGCAAACCTGACAATGAATACGTTTCAGCAAAAATTGATCTGAGCAAATATTATATCCGTTATGGTAAAAACGGACTTGTCATTAAAGAAAATGCAAAAGGACCGGAAATGACAGAAGGGCAACGTTTGGCAGCTTCTGAGCGTATGAAGGCTTTACGAGCTAGTCAGGGGTAATTAAGATGATTCAAGACTTTTTACACAAAACAATTAATTATTTAATTACTGTTGCATTGTTGGTAGGAATTACAGCTGGTGTGCTGTTCATTGTAGCCATCTGGAAATTCATATTTGAAATTGTATTCTAAGAAGGTGAATAAGGTGGTATGCAATAAAGCTGTGTACGAACAAAGGTACAAGCAGTTTGAAGGTTTAGCCTTTCAGCATTTGTTAATTGAGCAGATTAGTTATGAAATGAAACTAAGCATTAAAACTATAGAAGGTGAGCATTATAACGGCCGCTTTGAACGAGAAAACGGGTATGCACCACATAGGTTTACGCTTGCTGACAAGGGTAAGTATAATTTCTGGATTAACCGTTACCGTTCATTGATTAGGCAGCTTAGTATTGATCACGTTGAAATCAAGAATATGGCTAGTGATGATGAACGATTAATTGAGATCAGAACAGCGTTTAAGATGGCTGAAAAGTACAGCGGTAGGAGAGTGAGATAATGTCAAACAGCATTGAAGTTTCTCAAGATTTTATGAATGATTTAAATCACTGGAAAAATACAATTGGTTCACTTGTTATGGGAAAGTGTTTAATACCAATTAGTGCTGGTGGCTATTTACCAGATAGTGTATTTGATTGGTGGAAAGGTGGATCAGATAATGTTTCTAAGAATATCCGTTTAATTAATCTAATTGATTTTGTAAACGGGGATGATATTTTTGAAGCAAAAAAAGAAAAGCAATATATGCTTGTATCAAATCATTCAAAAGATGGAGTATACACATACCTTTCAGGATTTTCAGAATATGTAGAGGCAAAATATCCTATTTTTGGAGCGTCGTTTGGCCTTTCTAATCTTGAAAGAAAGGCTTACAAAACTGCCTGTAAAGAAGCTTTGCAAAACATTGCTGATTTATTTACTGATTTTGGCGTGATGGAGGTAGAAGAATGACGAAATACAAAGTGTCTACAAAATGGGGTACAGATTCAGGGTTTACAATGATTTATTATGTTATTGGAATTGATCCAAGCCGTAACATTTTATTTTACAATATTAAACTTGATCCAAAATGGAAGCCATGTCAGGAATTAACAGTGTCAGAAATTCTAGCAACGAAATGTTATAAGCAGTCTAGATACACTCAAGATTTGAAAAACATACCAGATGACGCTTACATGTATATTTGTTAAGGAGATGAATTACAATGAACATGACCAACGAATTACTATCAACCTTCAATAAGGCTCTTAAAAATGGTATGAGTACCTTACCAAAGCTTGCTAAGGCGTATGTTGAGCAGTATCAACGAATGCAACTGTTTAATGGAATTGCGTTAACAGTGTGTGTAGTGTTAATTGCAGTAGTAGCTGTTCTAATTATTAAACATGCTGATAAGCTAGTGTCTAAGGATTCATTTATGAGTATTGATGAAAAAGCTAGTTTTGTACGAACAATCGTTATCTTCTTTGCATTGATCGTGGAAGCACCAATCACATATTTTGCAATGGACTCATTCTCACATTACGTTGCACCGGTTTATTCAGTAATTCATGATTTAACTGGGAGGTAGAAGATGATTAAAGACAAGTTCAGCGTGATGGGTGGATATAGTTCAAAGATGGAACAGCAAGCTAAGATTATTGTTGAATTACGTGATGAAAACAGAGAACTTAAACTTGAAAATAAATATTTACGGGGGAATATAAAATGATTGAAGATGAGAACAATGTAGCAACGTTAACAAGTAATCAACTAAAGTTCCAAGGCGATTATAACAACATCAAGATTAAGGACGGGTTAGTAAAGTTTGAAGTAGCTTTTGCCTTGAAGGATAATCCTAATATCTTAGTGACATTGAGTGAGAATACAGAAAAGCCAGTGATGGTTGGAATGATGTTTGCACAAACTGAACTTGATGTTGATTGATAATTGACTACAATTATCCTGTGTAGTAAAATGTAACTACACAAGGAGGTAATTAATTATGACAATGGCAACTTCAGTTAGATTTGATGACGATATGAATGACATTTTAAATGACTATACTAAATCTCATGGGATTAGTAAGAGTGAATATATTAAACAAGTAGTTTCAGAAAGCTTGGAAGACTGGGTTGATATTCAAGAGGCTGATGAAGCATATAAGGCGTGGCGTGATGGTGGATTTAAAACTGTCTCTCATGCTGATATGTGGAGCAGGCTAGGAATTGACAATGAGTAAGTATGTAGTTGATTATGCAGATACATTTTATGAATCAGCTTCTAAGATTGATAAGGGTACTTTGAAGATAATAAAGAAGTGGATTGAAAAACATTTAGTTGATGTTGATTTTCCAAATTCACCAGGTAAAAAGCTAGAAAGTAATTTGGCTGGATACGTTAGATTTAGAATTGGATCTTATCGGTTAATTGCAATTGTGGATGATGATAAATTTGTAATAACTAATGTGTTTGTTGCTAAACGTGAGATTGTGTATAAAAAGTTCAAATAAAATACCGCTATTCAATGTGAATAACGGCATTTGCTTAAAGTGATAAAAGATTAAATGTGTAACTTAATTTTATCACGGAGGTGTTGTTTTGGCACTATTACCGGCGATTGATGAACAAAAGACAATTGAAAATGTTAGGCAATTCTTTGATCATGATTTTCCAAGGCTTCAAAATATGGCACATATCTCTTATGTTAGCATCAAGTCGCCAGTTATCTCTGGCATGCCAACTGGAAGTACGTATAGCAATGTAAATGATGAAAAGGTAAGTTCATACGTTTATGCTAACAACGTCTTAGACAGTGTACTAGAGGCTTGTAGAAGTATGACTTTTCCACACCGTGATTTCATGGAACTGAGATACTTTAAAGGATTAACTTGGATGCAGGTTCAAGACAGAAAAGGTTATTCTGATAGTCGTGGGTATCAGATTATCAGGGAAGCATTTTTACAGTTTGCGGATGCTTTTGCAGACACAGAGGATTTTAGAATATTCAAATAAAAAAAGGCTATATTTCAACAAAAATGTTGGTTTATGGCCATTTTATTTTGTATAAATGGTTGACTTTATATCCGTTTGAGTATATAATATAAGTGTAGTCAAGGAAGGGAGAAGACATGAAAGACTGGTTGCAAATCTTGATTGGGATTGGAACAGTAGTTGTAAGTTGCTCAACAGCCTATAAGAACTACTGGGAAGGTCGTAAAGCCAAGAAAGATGTCAAGAATAAATAGGCTTCCGGGCTTATTTGTGCATACTATTTATGTCGAAAATAATTATGAATAAATTTTTAATTGGTGCAATTATATTTGCTATTTTAGTTGTTGGCGGATCATATGCCTATAAAAAATATTGGGAAATTAAATTAAAAAGAAAGGGTAGCAAAAAATGATTAATTTGAATGATTCTGATATTATGTCAGCTCAAGAAGCATCAGCATTGTGGAAGAAGGCTGAAAACTATGTAAGGCAAATGTATGCCAAATATCCTGATAAATTTCCTGATGGTTCAATCAAAAAGTTTGGGACTCAATTAGTGGTTACCCGTGAAGGAATGGAAGTAGTAACGGGCGTACAAAAGAAAGATTTGTTGTAAATTATTATGTCAAAAGATACATTATTATTTTATCCAACTGTTTTCTCAGTAGAAACATCAGACGCCAGTAAAGCTATTAATGTACGTGTTCCAGATGTAGGTGCTATTACTTTTGGTAAAGATATGCAAGAAGCAATTATTATGGCTAGGAATGTCGTTTATTTACTTCTAGAAGGAGTGACAAACTATCCTGATACAAGTGACGTAACAGATATTGAGTTAGAAGAATGGGAGAACCCTGAAACAACTAAAGTGGTATTGGTTTCTTAAAATAAATTACAGGTTTACTAGAGATTTGTTGTAGGTTAACAAGAGGTAATCCGTATTATTATGTTAATATCGAATAATTTAGAAAAGGTGATCACGATTGTGGTTGCCTTTTTATTACGTGGAGGAGTTCTAAAAATGAGTGAAGATGCTAATGATTCAGTATTGAATGATTTTAACACTACCAAGATTGACTTTAGTACTGCTAATAGTGATTTAACCAATGGTAATTTAATAGCAGTTAAGGGTGATCATAATGGGCGTGGATTTAAGGTGACAGTATCTAGTGGCCTTGACTTATTAAACACCTCAGCAATCTTTTACTGGAAGAATTATGACGGTGGTAGCGGAATGTCTACCATGTCACAAAATAAATCAGAGATGTCTGTTTTTGAATTAACATACCCTGAAGAAATGCTGAAGCCAGGTCAAGTTCAAGCAACAATTTCATTGGTTAATCAGAATAACAAAACGGTACTTAATTCACGGGCATTTAACATTAAAATTGAAGACAGCGCTGTGGATGAAGATGCAATTAAAATGGATAATAATTATTCAACATTAAATGAAATTTTAGTCACATGGCATGAATTACCAGCAAAGGTTAACGAAGAACTTGGTAAGATTCCTGATTTAGTTCAAACACAAATTGACAAGATATTATCGGATTTAGTTGGTGGCAAGGTTGAATCTGAAACACCAGCAACGATTAAGACTAAGTATGAATCCAATCCAGATACTAATGCTTATACTGATTCAGATAAACAAAAGTTGGCTGGGTTAAAGCAAGCTATGGATAATGGGCACCTATGGAATTACTCTGGACAACAAAACACTAATGAGGTTTATTACACACAATTAAGTGACGATATTTCTCAGTTAGAACATTTTTATGATGGTGATGAAGATCATAAATTAACATTGGGTGACTTTGTCGTTTATAGTGGAATGATATACATTGTTGACAAACCACCTTATCAATATGAAACAGATACCACATTTAGTTCTAGTCCTATGGTAACTGGAATGACGCCACAAGGACTTATGGATTTCTTTGAACATCGTTATGAAGACTTAGAAAAAGACGTTGGTACCAAGCTGGACAAAGTTGATGGCAAGGGGTTGTCTACGAATGACTTTACTGATGAACTAAAAGCAAAGTTGGAGCGCTTATAACATGGACACAAATGGATTGTCATTAAGCTATAACGTTGGAATTGAGTTTGTAAATGGGCTAAATTATTTTGGCGAGCCAGTTTATGGTGAGATTAAGAATTACAATAACATGCATCCAGTCTATGATGTGATGAGCAAGTTCATTGGTATCTCCTACTATATTACTGAATCATATGACTTAACTAAGAACACTAATTTACGTGTAACTGATTGGAATGCGATCGTTCATAATATCAAGGTAATTGATACAGAAGACAATAAGGTGAGGCTGATGTTCTAATGGGTAAACAGATGCATAGGTGTAGGGAAGTTAGTTGTCGAACGCTCATCCCCATTGAGGAAACCTATTGTGATACTCATGCTGGGTTACATCCGAAGTGGCAGGGAGATAAGACTAAGCGTTATCGGAAGTATGATAAAGCTAGGCAGGAAGATGAAGAGCGTAAGGCACGGCATAGCTTCTATAATAAGACCGTGTGGAAGAAGACAAGGCAAGCAGTCATGGACCAACAGCATAGGCTATGTGGGTATTGTTTGTTGTGCGATAGAGTGACACCAGCGCAAGTCGTTGATCACATTGTACCTCGCGAGGTAGCACCTAGTATGGATCTTGACATGGGTAACTTGATGGCATCATGTATGTTGTGCCATCAGGCTAAGACTGAATGGGAACAAGGTTATTATGGTACAGGGCAACATAACAAGTTAAATAAGAAAGCATTACCCATTAAAGATGTTGAAATGATAAAATTTGTTTTTGATCGTGATGATTAAAGAATAATAGGGGGCCACACTTGGTTAAGAAGAGACCAACGTGTGTTACTGTCGTTTTATGTAAAATTGCAGAAAAATAACTTTTGAGGGAGGTGATTATTTGGCAGGGACTAGAAATAGTGGACGCAAACCAAAAGTGAACGATCCAAATGCAGCACGCAGGGAGCAAAGGCAACGTGCAGTGAATGCACAGTCAAATAATAGTGAATTTGAAAATATTAAAAGTGCTCCAAGTCGCTTAAACCAACAGTCAAAAACCTTGTATACACATATTGTTAGAGAACTTGGTAAAAGAGGGGTTCTGAAAGATTTAGATAGTACTTTACTTGAGGAATATGTAACCCAAGTAGTGGTTAGCCGTTCAGCCCGTAAAGTGATTGATAAGCATGGTGTGGTGATTATTGATGATGATGGCAATATTAAAAAGAATCCAGCAGTTGACGTACTTAATAATGCGGTTAAAAACATTAAATCGTTGGGCAGCTCACTGGGATTAGATCCAGTAAGCCGTTCTGCAATGCTTTCTGATGTTCCAATTGATGATAGTGATTCTGCTAAGAACGTTATGGCAATGTTTGGAGGCGTGTAAATGGCTTTAAAATGGACTGATAAAGTGTCAAAATACGCTGAAAAAGTTGTAAAAAATGACATTTTAAGCGGAGAATTAATGATTTTAGCAGCAAAAAGACACTTAAAGGATATGGGACGACAAGAAACGCCTGATTTCCCATATAAGTTTGATGAAAAGCTACTAGATAAGTTCTTAGGCTTTGCTTCATTAGTGCCTGATCCAGATGAAGGCGTTCCTTTACCATTGATGGATTGGGAAATATTCTTATTGGGATCATTAGTTGGATGGCGTAATACTAAAACAGGTGGTAAGCGATTTAGGCAAGCAATTGTTTCCATTGCACGAAGCCAGGGTAAGACTTACATTGCAGCGATTTTAGCAACGTATGATTTCTTTGTACAAAGCCATGGTAAAAAGAATCAAGACATCATTGTTTCAGCAAACACAACATCTCAAACCAAAAAGATTTTTAGCTATACAAGTGGGACGGTTAGTGCTTTGCTGAACAGTGTCTTTAAAATGTTTGATGATAATATTTTCCCACGGTCAATGGATATTGTTGATAAAGAAAACCATAATCAGATCATTAGGATTTCAGCAGAAGGTGGTAAGTATGATGGTTATCACGCAACAACTGCTATTTTTGACGAGGCTGGCGATCAAAAGAACCGTGATGCCTTTGGTAAGATTACTTCCGGAATGATTAAGAATGAGAACGCTTTGTTCTTATTGATTTCCACAGCTTATCAAAGCCCTAATGCACCATTTCGTGAAGATATTAAGAATGGTAAAGATGCGATTGAAAAAGATGAGCGAAGTTATGACAGTACCTTCTTAGCCGTCTGGTCACAAGATGATGCAAGTGAAGTATTTAAGCCGGAGATGTGGATTAAGAGTAATCCGTTGCTAGGTCTTAAAAATCAAAAGGTTGTTTTGCTAAATGGTTTAATCTCTGAACGTGATAGTAAAATGCGTGAAGGTAAAATTAATGATTTCATTGTTAAAAACATGAATGTTTGGTTGAATGCAGAAGAGAACGCAGCCTTTGAACTTGATGATGTGGAACGAACGGTTGTTACTGATTTTGATATGTATGGTCGTGAAGTCTATATTGGTTTTGACAATTCTATGACTTCAGATGATGCAGCGTTAGCCTTTGTATTTCCATATCTAAATGATGATGGGGAACAGCGTTGGCACTTATACCAGCATTCATTCATTCCATGGCATAAAGCTGGCTCAATTGAAGCTAAAGAAAGTCAAGACGGTATGAATTATCGTCACATGGAAAAACTTGGCTTTGCTTCAATTACTGAGCATGATAAAGGCCTGATCAACAATGATTCAATTTATCAATGGTTGATGGAATTTGTAGAAAATAATCAGCTAAAGGTTAAATATTTTGCCTATGATGCTATGCACACGTATGCCTTTATCAAGTCAATTTTGGAGGCGACAGAATGGACTGCATTACCTGTTAGGCAAGGCTCATTATCACTAACAGAGCCAACCCGTTGGTTACAGAATGCATTTGTAGAAGATAGGGTTACCCACTTTGATGATCCACTAATGCAAAAGTCATTAATGAATGCGGTCATTGTTGACGGTGGAAACAATGATATTAAGATTGATAAGAGCAAAGCCACATACAAGATTGACCTAGTTGATGCGTTAATTGATGCACTGGTTGAGGGGATTAATCACTTTGAAGATTTCGCTAATCAAACTGATGGTGATGCTTATCAAAAGATGGATACTGATGAATTAACCAAATATATTTTATCGGAGGACTTTGGATTTTGATGCGTGAAAAGGTTTCTGATTATTTATCAATTGTTGGTGCTGGGGCATTTATTGCAGCAGCATTTTTATTTTCACCAATTGCAGGGCTAATTGTAGTTGGCGTTTTAGCGTTTGTGTTTAGTTACTTTTTGAGATAGAGAGGATGAATAATGTTTTTTGAAAGACGAGCAATTCCAATTAGGGGATCAGGGCATAGTACAAATACGGTTAATTCAAATTCATTATTGTTTGATACGTATATCAATGCTGAACAAGCAATAAAGAATAGTGATGTGTGGACCGCTGTAAATATCATTAGTGCTGACATTGCACGGGTGAAGTTTCATACTGATAAGAAGTCTGTGGATAATCTTTTGCAGAATCCATCACATTTAACCAACCGTTTCAACTTCTATCAGACTATGATTGTGCAATTATTGTTATCTGGTAATGCGTATGCGATTAGACGTGTAGATAAACAAGGCAAAGAGTTTTGGGAGTTTGTAGCACCAGGAAATGTCATGGTCAACCAAACTAATAATGGCCAAGAAATCACCTATGATGTGCGATTCAATTTAACTGGTGAAGATGATCTAAAAAACATTAGTAGTCAAGACATGATTCATTTGCGCTGGACTTCATTAAATGGCGGTATCATTGGACGTTCTCCTTTGACAGCGTTAAGCGGAGAGTTAGGGCTACAAAAAGCTTCTGGTAAATTGTCCATGAATACAATTCAAAAAGCAATTATGCCAAATGCAGTTTTGAAAGCTTCAACTCCATTAACTCCTGAACAACGGGAGGGTGTCCGGAGCAAGTTTGAAGAAGCTAATACTGGTAAGAATGCTGGCCGGATTTTAGTTACTGATAGTTTAATTGATTATCAAGCGATTCAGGTTACAGCTGACATTGCTAAGTTGATTTCAGCTAATGACTGGACTCGTAATCAAATTGCTAAGGCGTTCTTACTGCCAATTGATATGTTGGGTGGTGAAAGTGAACATTCAAATGCTGAACAAATTAGGTCCGTCTATAATGCTACTCTTGGTCGGTATATTGCTCCCTTGCAAGAGGAACTAAGTACAAAACTTGGAGTAGATATTACAGCTGACATCCGTGAGGCAATTGACCTTGACGGAACATTAATTGAACAACGGACTAGTGACTTGGTTAAGAACGGTGTTATTAGTTCTCAAGTTGGTGTACAGATTCTATCTGAATCACATTCTGATTTAGTAACACCTGAAATTGTTGCCAAGGTTGGTTTAGAGAATGCAATTAATACGAAAGGAGTCACGGTAGATGGAGCAGGAAATACGCAGTTTAACGGCACAAGTGGAATTAAGGGATGACGATAATAAACCAGTCATTTCTGGTTATCCAGTAGTGTTTGGAAAACCGTCACAGGACTTAGGGGGCTTCATTGAGTTCATTGATAAGAGAGCATTGGATAAAGTTGATTTATCTCATGTCCTTTTGTTATACGGCCATGATCCAAATTTACCTTTGGCCAGGGCTGATGCTGGGACACTCAAACTTAAAGTTGATAAGAAAGGTTTGTATTTTGAATCAGAACTACCACGAACAACATTAGCAAGTGACATGTTAGAGAACATCCGTTTTGGAAATATCAGAGGGATGTCGTTTGGCTTCACCGTTGCTAAAGATAGTTGGGATATGAGTAAAAAGGTTGATGTACGAACAATTGAACAGATTGATCAGCTGTTTGAGATTACTATTACTCCCTTACCAGCATATCAAGATACAAGCGTTGCGATTTCCAGTCGTGACGCTACTGCAAAAACTTATACCAAACGTGCTAGAAACCATGATTTTTTGGAATTAGCACAGATTCAATTAGGAGGAATGATTAATGAACATTGATGAGAGCAAGAAAAAGAAGTTAGATGCATTGAAAGAGGCGATTGCCACAGCGCAAAAGCTGATTGATGATCCAAATGCTAGTTCTGATGATGCTAATGCTGCAATGGAAGCTGTAAAACAAATCCAGGCTGACATTAAGGCCTTGGAAGAATTACAACAAGCAGAACCTGCTTCAGGAGCAACACCTCCAGCATCACAATCTGATGAGCCAAGTTCAGAAGCAACTTCAGCTGGTTCAGATTCAGAAGCACCAACAAGTAATGCTGATGATACAAAAGGTTCAGAAGCGCCGGCTAGTGATGGAACTACATCAGAGGAACCAGCAGATGACACAACAGACACAGACAAGAAAAAGAAAGTAGGGGTACGAGCAATGCCAATTCCAGTAACAGATAAGACAAAGAACAATGTAGAAGAGCAACGAGCTGCACTGAATGAATATTTCCACTCACACGGTGAAAAACGTGATGGTGTAACTTCAACTGATGCAGGAGTATTGATTCCTGATTCAATTATTTATAATCCAGATGCTTCAATTGAAACAGTCACGGACTTGGCTCAATTAGTAAGCAAGACCAAGGTTAATACTGCCAGTGGTAAGTATCCAATTTTGAAGCGCCCAACGACTAAGTTACCTTCAGTTGCGGAATTGGAAAAAAATCCAGAATTAGCTAAGCCTGATTTTATCAAGGTTAATTGGGATGTAGAAACATACCGTGGCCAATTGCCAATTTCTCAAGAGTCATTAGATGATGCACAAGTTGACTTGACTACTTTGGTTGCAGGACACATCCAAAACATCAAGGTAAATACAACTAATGCTGCAATTTCTACAAAGTTGGCTACCTTTAAGGCTCCAACTAAGTCAGTTACCAATGCTACTTTGGTTGATTCATTAAAGGAAGTTGTCAATGTTGAACTTGATCCAGCTTATAAGAAGTCATTTGTTGTAACTGCCTCTTTGTATAACAAGTTGGACACAATCAAAGATAATGAAGGCCGTTATTTGCTACAAGACCAAATTGGAAATGCTTCAGGTAAGACTTTGTTCTCATTGCCAGTCACTGTTGTAGAAGACACAGCATTTGGCGGAAAGCTCGAATCAGAGCAAGGCTTTGTTGGTGATTTGAACCGTGCTATCTTGTTTGCAGATCGTGCTGAAGTATCAGTAAACTGGGTAGAAAATGATATTTACGGAAAAATTTTGTCTGCTGTATTGCGGTTTGATGTTGAAGTAGCTGACCCTGATTCAGGTAAGTTCTTTACAATTGCTGACACACCAAGTGCTTAATGATTGAGGAGGCACGAAATGAGTAAGTATCGTGTTTTATATGACTTTGATGGAATTCTAGAAAACAAGAAATTTAAAGCTAATACAACAGTAGAATTTGAAGATGCACGAGCTTTGGAAATTAAGAACGTTCTACCTGGATTTATTGACAAGATTGAAGAACCAGAAATCAGTAAGAGTAGTACTGTTGCTGAAATTAAGGCTCATCTTGATGAACAAGAGATTGAGTATGATAACGGAGCCAAGAAGGCTGAATTATTAGACTTAATTTAAAAGAATAGGTCGGTGGGTGAAAATGACCATAGAAACTCATTTCAGAAAGGCTAGTAAATGACTGATTTGTTTTCGGCCGTAAAAACGGCATTACGATTTACTGGTGATGATAGTGACTTAGATGATGAAATTCAAAGTTTAATTTTATCTGCAAAGATGGATTTAAAAATTGTAGGGACTGTTTCTGATGAGTGGAGTACTGACAAGCAAGATTTAATTAAGCAAGCAGTGATTCTGTATGCAAAAGCTAATTGGGGATTTGATAACCCTGATGCACCACGGTTTATGGATGCTTATGAGAAGTTAAAGCAAGCTTTAGCAACTCATAGCCAATATGATCCAAAGGAGGTATAGCTTATGCGTTTTGATAGTGTTATCTATCTTCTCAAGTTAGAAACAGTTGAAGATGATATTGGACAAGCTAAACGAGTAGTGACAGCTAAGCAAAAAGTTTATGCCAATAAGTTTTCACTGAACTTTAGAGAGTTTTATGAAGCAGGTCAACAAGGTTTACGAGCGGATGCACAATATCAAATTAACACGGTTGATTATCAAAACCAACAAATTGTATTGATTGATGGTGAGCAATATAGTGTGATTAATGTTGATACACGTGGGGAACGTTCAATCTTAACCTTGAGCAAGAAGATAAGTGACTTTGTTAATCTTGGTGAACTAAATGATTGAGGCAGACTTGTCTGACGGAATTACAAAGTATCTTAGTGAGTATACGGATGAAGTAGTAGAAGCATTAGATAAAACTAAGCAAAATGTTGCAAAGGAAGCTGTACAAAAGTTAAAACAAGGTGGTAGTTATAAAGACCGAACTGGTAAATATACCAAGGGCTGGAAAGTAACACATCAAGGAACAACTTATACTGTATGGAATTCTAAGCAATGGTATCTCACTCATCTACTTGAGAATGGGCATGCAACCCGTAATGGGAAACGAACAAAAGCTTATCCACACATTGCTGTAATTGATGAATGGGTAGCAGAAGAGATGGTTAAACGAACTGAGGAGGCTTTGAAGAAATGAAATTGAATGAGTTCAAAATAAAGTTAAAACAGTTCACAAAAATGCCTGTTGCTTATTATGAATTTCAACAATCAACACCTTCAATTCCATTTATTGTTTACTATGAAGTTGAAACTAATTCTGAATTTGCAGATAACCAAAATTATTTTGCAATGCGGAATATTAACATTGAACTTTATACTGGACAACGTGATTTGAAGATTGAAAAGCTAATTGAAGATTTTTTAGATCAACAAGAAATTGCTTATGATACAGAGCCACCAGTTTGGTTATCTGACGAAAAAATGTTTATGACAATTTACAATTTCTCAATTGAAAAGGAGTATTAAAAATGACAGAAAATAAAGTACAATACGGGCTTAATAATATGACAATCATTCCATTTACTGATAGTGGAACGGACATTGTTTATAAGAAGGCAATTCCGTATAAGGGAGCTGTATCAATTTCACTTGATCCAGCTGGTGATGTGACATCTGAATATGCTGACAATGGTTTGTGGTTCCAATTGGACAATAACCAAGGTTTCACTGGTAAGATGTCAATGGAAAACTTACCATTAGAAGTCTCAACGATTATTCTTGGAGACGTTGCTGATGATAATGGAGTAATTGCACAGTCTAAGGTTCCTGGTGAATCAGTTGCGATTGCTTTCCAATTCCAAGGTGATAAGAAGGCAACACGACATATTCTATATAACGTAGGATTCAAGCGAGCTGCTGAAGGTTCAGCAACTAAGGCTGATAAGTTAGAGATTAAGAACTTTGAATTTGAGTTTACGGCCGGTCTTGATCCATATTTGGAGGTTGCAAAGGCTAAGACTAATCCTGATACAGCTGAAACAGTTTATGAGAACTGGTTTACAACACCATACCGTCCTACATTCTCAGCATAATAAAGGAGTAAGAAAATAATGGAGAAAATTATTACAATTGGTGACCGTGAAGTTAAGCTAGTTTCATCTGCTGCAACGCCCATTTTTTATAAGGCAGCCTTTCACAGAGATTTCTTTGCGGATTTGTCGGGTGTAATTGAAACAATGAGCACATTTACTGCTGACGATGAATCAGATAATAATGATGAAAAAAAGGTAGTCGATTTAGAATCTGGTAATACTGATTTAGAACAAGATGATAAAAATGTTGTAGATAAATTAGATATGGGAAAAGTAGCTGATTTTATGTCATCAGGTGATGTTACCAATTTCTATAACTTTTTGTGGATTTATGCCAAGAATGCTGATAAAAATATTATTCCATTTGAAGAGTGGATTAGTTCATTTGATGAGCTACCAATTCTTGAATTTATGCCTGATCTAGTGGAATTGATGATGACCTCCATCACAACAAAAAAAGATTAGAGGACGAGTATGTTAGTGATGAAGAGTTTGATACTGATTCATACTTGTACGTGGCTAAGAAAACAGGCTTGTCCTTTGATGAACTTTTAATGATGGACTTAGGTCAAGTTATGGATTTTATCATTGAATATTCAAACACTGAAATGAGAAACCAGGAGCGTGCAGAAAAGGGATATACTCCAATAAAACGTGCAAGTCAGAGTGAATTTGATGCATTTTAGTGCTATAATGATGGCATGAAAACAGATATGAAAAATAAAATATTAAGTGATACTTTATATAAAGATAGCAAGAAAATGAGTTATAACTTTTTAAAGCGTGATCGTTCTTTTATGGCAGTTATGTTTGACATTCTATTTTATTTGCCATTGCTAATATCTTTGTATTACATGATGTCCATTGGCTTTAATATGGCAGGGCAAAATAATGTTATAAGTAAAATTATAGAAGTGATTGCTTTATTAGTTGTAGCCGTCATACCATTACTTCATATTTTTGATACAGTGTTTGGAAAGCCGTTTGGCCTAAGCGGGTTTGTTCAATCAGCTAATGATGATGTTAGTGATGGTGAAATGCGTTCTTTCTTTGGTGAATGGCTAGTCATTCTAGTTGTTGGCATATTGACATTAATTGTTAGCTTAATTTTGTTCCATTAAAGAAGGCGTAAGATATTATGGCTAAGCAGAAAACATATAAAGCAAAAGTTGGCAGATGACGTATCCATGAAATTAGCCTAACAAGGTATGAGTAACATAGGGGAAAATAAAATGAGGGAACTTGATACTAAACATAAATTATTTAGAATTAACCGCCATACTTTGGTGTTGCATAATTCTGGAGGTTATCAAGAAAAAGATGTGCTTTTACCACATCCTATTGAGTATTCTACTAATCAAACATAGAATGTTTGGACAGCCCCTATATAAATTGGCAGAATAATGCTATTTATTGGGCGTTAGCGATTGTCATTTATATACCGTCTGTTATCATTGCATTATTATTAATATGGACGGCAACATCTGGGTCAACTCTTGCAATGGGTATTTCACTCTTAGTTGTCTTTGGATTGCTTTTATTGGTCCCTCCATTGAATGCTTTAGTTAGAAAAATAGCTACTTCAAGAGATAATGAAAGAATTAAAGCTGAGTTTAAAAAAACTCACGGCTATCTAAAAGTTTATAAGTAAACAAATCAATTATTAAGCGTACAGAGATGTGCGCTTTTTGTATACATAAAATTAAAGGAGGATGTTATGGCAGGTTCACGAGTTAAAGGAATCACAATTGATATTGATGGAGATACTAAGGGACTAGACAAAGCATTATCTAGTGTTAATTCTTCAGCACGTAAAACACAAACAGAGTTACGAGATGTTAACAAATTATTGAAACTTGATCCAAGTAATGTTGAATTAGTATCACAGAAACAAAAGTTATTAGGACAAGCAGTAGAACAAACTGGTGAAAAGCTTAAGCAATTGAAATCAGCTCAAGCACAAGTTGAAGCCCAATTTAGGAGTGGAGATATTGGTGAAACACAGTATCGTGCCTTTCAACGTGAAGTTGCTCAAACAGAATCTCAATTAAAAAGTTATAAAGGCCAAATTCAAACAACTGAAAGCGAACAAACTAGATTATCTTCAGCGACAAAAACTCTTGGAAACTTTTTTACGGTTACAAAATCCAAAGTGGAAGATTTTAGAGGTGTTATTGGTGATAGATTAGTAAATGCTTATAATAGCGGAACTGCAAGCGCTGATGATATGGAACGTGTATTATCTAAGATTAGTAAAGATTCAGGAGTTGCCGGATCGAGCCTACAAGAGCTTGCTAAAAAGGTTAATTCTATTGATGATGGTGCTGATGTTGATAAAGTACGTGAAAGCATTAAACAGCTTGGTGTAGATGGAGGAGTTGCTGGAGAACAGCTAAAAAAAATAACTGAAGGTTCTAATTCTGAAAAATGGCAGAATATGGCTGATGGTGCTGTTAATGCAAAAGATAATATAGTTAATTTTAGTAAGAGCGCTATGGATGCATGGTCTGAAACTGATGAAGCAGTTGATAATTTAACATCTAAGACTGGCGCTACTGGTAAAGCTGCTGATAAGTTAGCAAGTTCTTATAAAGCTGTCATTACTAGCATGCCTATTAGTGATACAAAAGAATTATCTGATACTTTAGCCGGATTAAATTCTAGGTTTGGGTTAACTGGTGATGCATTAACTCAATCTGGAACTAAGATGGAGGAGTTTTCTAAAGTTACTGGGCAAAATGGTGCTGAAGCTGTTGAGGGTATTCATGATGCTATGGGAAAATTTAATTTATCAGCAAAGGAGATGCCTAGTGTATTAGATGCATTTACTGCTGCTAGTCAACGTAGCGGGGTTCCAGTTGCAGACCTTGAGCAATCAGCTTCTAAAGCAGCACCTACCTTTAAAGAGTTGCATATTAATCTACAAAATGGTGTGGGTATTCTTGCAGCATGGCAAAAGGGCGGAGTAGATGCTGACACTGCTTTACGTGGTATGACAAAAGCAAGTGTTAATTACGCTAAAGAAGGTAAGAGCCTTAAAGATGGGTTGACTGATACCTTTAACGCCATTAAAAATGCTAAAAATCCTCAAGATGCTCTCAATGCATCGGTTGAAGCTTTTGGAGCTAAATCTGGTCCACAAATGTCTGATGCAATTAAAGATGGTAAAGTTTCTCTTGATGATTTACAAAAATCAGTTAAAGGTACAGGTGGACAGTTATCAGCTTCATATAAGCAAACTCTTGATCCATCAGATAAATTAAAAGTATCTCAACAACAAATGAAAGAGGCTATGGCAGAAGTAGGTGGAGCTATTCAAAGCGCACTACTACCTATTATGCAAACTTTAGGCCCAATTATAAAAGGCGTTGGAGAAGAATTTAGTAAAATGCCAGGGCCTATTAAAACAGTAATCGTTGCATTTGGTGGTATAGCTGTTGCAATAGGATTTTTGGCGCCTTTAGTAGCAAGTATAGGAACAGTTGTAAAGGCTATTAAAGATTGGGGATTAGCGACAAAGATTGTTTCAGCTGCTACAAAAGTATGGTCAGCAGTACAAGCTGCATTCAATATTATTATGGACGCTAATCCTATTTCACTAATCATAATTGCGATTGCAGCAATTATTGCAATTATTGCGATTGTAATCACAAAAATGCATGCTTGGGGTGATGTGTTTAATTTTATTAAGGATATAGCCTCTGGACTTGGTTCATTTTTCAGTGGGCTATGGAGTGGAATTCAACAGGTGTTCACATCAGCAGTTAGCGCTATTGGTAGTTTTCTAACTGGTGCTTGGAACGGAATAGTGAATGTCATTACAATGGTGTGGAGTGGAGTAACAGGCTTTTTCTCAGGTCTGTGGAATGGCATTAGTTCTGTTTTTAGTTCAGTAGTTAGTGCTATCGGTGGTTTCTTAAGTGGAGCATGGAATGGTATTTCTGGTGTTATTACATCAGTTTGGAGCGGTATAAGTGGTTTCTTTTCTGGATTGTGGAATGGGATTAGTGGCATCTTTAATTCTGTTGTTGGTGGGATTGGTTCATTCTTGAGTGGTGCCTGGAATGGAATGAAGAGTGTTGTGTCATCAGTATGGAATGGAATTAAAGGTATCTTTAATACTGTAATTGGGGCTATTAGTAGTTTTATTAATTCTGAAGTGAATGGTTGGAGGAATATCTTCTCTGCTGTATTAAATGCCATAAAAGGGATTGTCAGTGGCTTTGTTAATGGAGTTAAGAGTGTCTTTAATGGGATTAAAGAAGTTGGTAGGATTGTTGGGGATGCATTTAATAGTGTCAAGGATAAGGCGTCAAGCATCTTAAATGGTGTGTGGAACTTTATTAAGGGTGTTATTGACAAAATTAAGAGTGCATTCAACTTCCATATTTCATTTCCAGAAGTTCACATACCAAAAATTAAGCTACCACATTTTTCACTTAGTGGTGATTTTGATCCATTGAAAGGCAAGTTACCTAAGATTGGGATTGATTGGTATGCCAAGGGTGGTGTGTTTAATAAGCCAACCTTGTTTGCAACAAATAGTGGAATGAAAGGCGTTGGTGAAGCGGGACCTGAAGCAGTTCTACCTTTGAATGATGACACTTTAGGTGGTATCGGTAAAGGGATTGCTAAGGCTATGGGTAATCAAAAACAACAACAAGTTCAAATTAATCAGAACTTCTATGTGCAAGATAATCCATCTGAATATGAAGCTGCAAGGCAGTTAAAGAACGTCTTGAAAAGTATGGCATATAAAGCAGCATTTTAACGAAAGGAGTAATTTTAAATGGCATTAACTGAAAAGATAATCTATACCAACTCATTGGGGCAGATATTAGAATTTAACCATATCGCTCCTTTTTATTTGGTTGACTACTCTGGTTTTGGCCAACCTAATAATACAATCACTTCATCCAAGCAGTACGGAACTGATGGTGAACAGTTTAATCAACAAACACTAGACTATCGTGATTTAGATGTTGATGTAGTTATTCAAGCTGTTGGGCCAGAAATTTTACTAGAATTGAAACGTGTTTTTATTGATGTTCTTAATCCAAAATTGCATGGAAAGTTGACGTATAAAACAGAAGCTCACTCCTATGAAATTGATGTAATCTTGTTAAAGGGATTAGATGAAAGTGATAGTCGTGGTAAAAATTGGCAGAGTGCTAATCTTCAGTTCAGGGCTCTTTCTCCATTTTGGCGTGACACTTCTGATTACATCAAAAAGGTGGATATGTCAGACATTGAAAACAAGTTGAAGTTTGATTTGTCAATTCAAGACCAGTTTGAGTTTGCTACATCAAATAACGGACAAATTGTTAACATCCAAAATTATGGTTCAACTCCAATCGGGGCTATCTTTACATTTGAATTTGTGGGGGAAACAGCAGTACCGGAAATATTAAACGTAGTAACTAATGAATATTTTGGCTTTGATGAAACATTTGAAACTGGTGATAAATTAGTAGTTTCAACGATTCATAATGATAAACATATGACATGGACCAAGGCTGATGGGAAAATAGTTAACCTAATGGTGGTACGAAAAGCTGGGTCAACATTTTTACAGCTTGATAATACAGCAGCTAATTATTTACAAGTTAAGGCTGTTAGTGGAATTGAAAACGTTAAGGTAACAGTGGAGTACTATCCATTGCTGTTAGGAGTATAGAATGGGTAATAAATTAGAAGAAATTGAGCAGTTTAAGCGGGATATTAATACTTTATTTTACGTTTCAGCTTACTTGATTGATGAATGGATTTCATTACGAGTTGATCAATTCTATTATTCATATGACACATTTGTTTTGAAGATGGCGTTAACAAAGGGAACAGGACAACAATTTAGTAATGATGATATTTTAGATATTAATAATGAGTACTTTTACGTTGATAAAATTACGGCTTCAGAAGAAGAGAAATATATTCAAGTTGAAGGTAGATCATTGTTAGCTAAAACATTAAACAGAATTATTAACAGTAACTTTTCAACAGGTAATAATTACAAGCCAGAACAAATTGCTAGTTTAATCTTGGAACAGAATGGTATTTCTGGAACATTTGCTAATAGAGATTTTAATCAGTTGCAATTAGATAAATTTGATGATTCTAAAGATTTAACTGGTCAGAGAATTAGTAACTATCAAAATAGTTATGGAGTTGTGATGGAAGCTGTAGAAAACCTGATGAAAACATATGATTTTGGTGTAAGTGAAAAAATATCAACGGAAGCAACGGCTTTTTTTATCAAGATACCTTGTTCAACAAAAGTTTCCTTCTTCAAGGGGCGTGATCAATCAAAGTTTGTTCAGTTTGATAGTGACTTTGATAATTTATCAAAAGAAACTTATGAAACTTCAAATTATGATGAAAAGAATATTGCCTATGTTTTTGGTAGTGGTGATGGAAATGCACGTAAAAATGTTGTAGTTGGTTCAACGGATAGCAGAGATATTGATCTAAAAGAATTGTATGTAGATGCTCGTGATTTACAGCCAACGGTCACTGATAGTTCTGGTAAAAGTACACCTATGGCGGATGCACAATATCTTGAACTGTTACGACAACGAGGAAATGAAAAGCTGTTAGAACATGCTCCAGTTTTACAGATGAATGGAGTGATTAATATAGATTCAAAGTTATTTGTTTTTGGGGATGATTATAGGCTAGGAGATCGTGTGAAGATTGTTTCTAGCCTTTTTGGTGTTTCAAAAGATGTGACAATTACAGCTTTACAATATGTTTGGGACGAAAAAGGATTTAAGGTAACACCAACTTTTGGGAATGAAAGTCCAACATTAATAGATTTAATAAAGAGAGGTTAAAAGATGGCAGAGTATAGTTTTCCACAAAGGGATGTTAATGGTGATCGTTTGTATTCTGATACAGACTTTGCACGATTTTATCAAACACTGTTTAAAAATGGTGTCGTAACAACAGTTGGCCAAGGATTAGAAGTTCAGGCTAATTCAACGCCAAATATGACAGTTACGGTAACTGATGGGGCCATGATTATTAATGGACGGCAATATTTAAATACTAGTGATTTAGTTTTGTCAGTTCCAGTAGCTTCAGCAACTCAACAGCGAAATGATTCAGTGGTGGTTAGACTTGATTTAAATAACCGTACGATTAACACAGTTTACAAAGCAAATGATACGTCTGTATTACGTTCTGGAAGTGTGTACGAAATGCAGTTAGCAACAATTAAGGTTGATAAGAATATCAGTAACATTACTCCAGGTATTATCACTGATAAGCGCGGCGATAGCACAGTAGGAGGATTTTCAACACCTTATGTTAATGTACCAACTGATGGAATTATTGCACAGTATACAGCCTTGTTAGAAAATTTCTTTAAGGGGTCTAAGGATAACTTTTCTGAATGGTTTGATCAGGTTAAAGGATTGCTTTCATCTGATTCAGCAGGAAACTTGTTAAATAAAATTGATGCATTAGGAACTACAAACATCTCGTTGAATGGAGATGTGACGGGTATTAGCACTCTACAAGCTGGTGGCAATATCAGTACTGCATTGGTAGATGTACCACGTAAGGATACAGGTACAACTATTGTCCTAAATGATTATGGTAATCAGGTTGATTACATTGATGATATTAAAACTGATAGCAAAGGGCGAGTTACCGCTGTAAATACAAAGGCGTTCGTAACTGCTCCTAATAGTACCGTTTCAAATTGGCAAGCTAATCATGTCTACAAAGCAGGAAGTATGGTTTACATTGGAGAGCTTGGGAGTGATACAACTGGTCATATTAAAGGTGGCATTTTCAGAGCAAATGCTACCCACACCTCTGGATCAACATTTCCAGCAAATGGAGCAAATTGGACACTACTGAATGCAGATTCTTATACACGATATTATCCTAGCATTCAAGTTGGGTTTTCAAAAACAGTTGCAATGTATCGTCAAGGCCGTTCAGTGACTGCTGCTGGATATATTGATGCTGGAGTATTCCCAACCAATGCCAACACTTTGCTTTGGAATAATTTAGGTGAGGTAATTCCTACCAATCTTAGACCGGTAATTACAGTGGTATTATCAGCAACCGCAAATTGGGGAGAATCATACCTTGGATTTAAGGTTGGACCTGATGGGAGTTTGAAGTACAAAAAGCAGGGTGGGCCATATGGAGACATAACTGGTAACTGGATTGTTAAGCCAGAACTAGGTTATGAGTTTTCTGCTGGCGTACCATCATTTTAAAAATACAATATAGAAAGGAATTTGAACGATGATTAACGTATTTAATTTATTTCACTCAATGGAGCATGGCATCACATCTTATATGTACATTTTGTTAATTGCATTGACCTTTAGTGACATCGCTTTAGGAACAGCGCGAGCATTTGTTAGAAAGAAGATTAATTCATCAATTGCAAAGAGTGGTATTTTGAAAAATGCTTTGCTCCTGATCATTCCAGCAATTCTTTATCCTTTTGCAGATATGATTGGTTATCGAACTATGGGTGATGCATTTATTGGTTTCTTAGCATTGTCACAAGGTTATAGTGTAGTTGAAAATTGGGTCGGATTAGGATTGCCATTTAATGAAAATTGGGAGTCCTTTTTTGATGACAAGAAGATGGAACAAAAGCACCGGATTGGAACAGTTCACACAGATGTAATTGTGCCAGATGAATTTGATAAAAAGTTATAAGGACGGTTGATGTCAATGAAAAATAAAACTAAGATTACTTTACTGTTTGCTGCAGCTTTACTTACTATTGGAGTTGCTGGGCCAGCTTATGCTGCTAAAAATGATTATGGAGTAGATTGGTCAGTTTACCAAGGTACACAAGGTCAAATGGGATATGGACGTGATAAGTTTGCTATTGCACAAATTGGTGGTTACTCTGGCGGTATTTATGACCAAAGCACTTATGATACTCAAGTTCAGTATGCGATTGCACAAGGCAAACGTGCACACACTTATATTTGGTGGCAAGGAATTACTGATAATGGTACAGCTGATTATGTATTGAATTACTTTTTGCCAAAGGTTCAAACACCTAAGAACTCAATTGTGGCACTTGATGTTGAAAGTGGAGCACAAAACACTGATGTAATCTTGCATGCGGTTCAACGGATTAAAGATGCAGGCTTTACACCAATGGTTTACGGTTACAAAAACTTTCTGGTAAATAATACTGATCTAACGCGGATCTCCAATACAGTTCCACTGTGGTTGGCTTCATATCCAAACTATGAGGTTACTACTGAACCATACTGGCCAATCTTTCCATCTTGGGACAACGTTGGCTTGTACCAGTTTACATCATCTTATGTTGCTGGTGGATTAGATGGTAATATTGATCTAACTGGTATCACTGACAACGGCTATACTAAGAACGATAATCCTAAAACTGACACTCCAGCAATTGACGCTGGTAAACAAGCAGATAACACACCTAAAAAAGATATTGATGTAGGAATGACAGTAAAAGTTAACTTCTCAGCTAATAATTACGCAACAGGTGAATCAATTCCTGAATTTGTTAAGGGAGTTTCACACAAGGTGATTCAGCGTGATGGGGACAATGTGTTGTTAGATGGTATTTACTCATGGATGAACATTCATCAAGTTGAAATTCTAGACGCTAACACACAAGAAACTGTGTCGTTTAACGGTGTGTATGTGGTTGATAAGTGGTTTATTTATGGTGGTAAGTGGTACGCACGTAATAATGATATGAGTGTACCAGTTGCTGATTATAACAATGATATTCCAGTAGATAGCTTAACTTTAACAGATAGGTATGGTAATCCATTAGCTAATCAAGTTGCACAAGGAAATAATGGACAGATGGAGTATTTTACTTTGAATGGAAAGTACAAAGTATTAGATCGTTCTGGTTATAGTGTAAAAGTTGAAATTAGTGGAGAACCTGTTTGGGTTGAATCTGCTTATACAAATTAATTAAATATGCTTTTACCTCAGCTATTAATTTAGTTGAGGTTTTTTCCTTTATGTATATGAGCCGGGAAATGCGTGGACAACCTGTGGACAATTAATTACATAACAAGGTTTAAACGTTGGTATAAAGCCATTGTTGAGGATTTATAATAACTCCCGTTTTCTCCTTTAGTAGTAATTTTTAAAACCCCGTCGTATCAAAGCAAAAGGTATGGCGGGGTTGCTTTTCTCAAATGAACCCGTTTGTTTTTCAATAAATGTCTAAAGGGGGAATGATTATGTTGAATATGAGCACTGAAAAGTTGGCCCTTGTGTCTTGGTTATACGAAAACGATCAACGGTCTTATCAAAATCCACGAAAGCTACAAAAGTTTTTATTTTTCTATGAGCTCTTTTCTAAAGTCATGGGTGAACAATACGAATTTGGTGGGTTCAAAGTTTGGTTGAATGGACCTGTTGATTCGTTTGTGTATGGGGATTATACGTATCGTCAGGATTATTTGGTTTCGGCAATCAAGCAAGCAGATCAAAAAGCGGTCAATCAAGAAATTGCAACGAAGGCTGATTTTTTGGTCAAGATTCTAAACAAAGAAGAAATTTCTGATTTGACGCATGATTTTGATTTGTGGAAGAAGCCTGCAGCATCTGAAAATTTTGCTGACAATAATGTCAAGCTCAACGAAACTTATTTTTCTAAAGAGGATGAGTTGACGGCTAAAGAACTATTTTTTCTATATGACGAAGAAATGATCAAAGATTCTACAGTGTTGCATGTTCTTGGGAAGCATTTTGTATTGTCTAATGGGGATGTCCATAAACTATCTAAAGAAAATGAAATTGTATTGAATCAACTTGCGACAGATGACTTGTTGAAAAATCCAGTATTTGTGGAGGTTGATGAAAAAGGGGGACTAATTATTGATTAAAGAAGCTGACGTAATAAAGTTGTATTTACCATTTCCTAATATCAGTGAAAAATTAGCTAAATATAGGCATATGTACGCTGTTGAAAATAATCGTTATTCTTTGTTTGTAATTCAAACAGCAAAGCCCTATCTGGTTAGGAACAAAATACTAAAAAATTATATTACTCTTGATTGTGGCGCTGATTCGCCAGTTAAACATCGGTCCTATCTCGGAATGGACTTGAGATTTATTATTGAGAACATCAAAATATCAGATCAAGCCAAAACTAAGGTTGGGTTATCCAAACTAATCTTGAGGAAAATTAGCTCTCAAGCAAAATTTGTCGCTCAAGAAATTACAATTGATCAAGCTGACGTAATAAATTTGAATGAAACCATCACTGTGCTAGACAAGTAGATGACTAATAAAACGCTATTTTTGCATCTATCCCAGATTTGTGGTATTATTAATATTGTAATTAAAGCTCTTAACTGAGTGGCCTGGAACTTTTCCGAGGCCGCTTATTTTTTTGAGAAATACCGGATGCGGTACATTTTTATAGTAGGGAGGAATGCAAATGGCAGACGTAATCGAGAGCGTAAAGACGGTCTTGGAACCTAAGCTAGAAGCCCAGGGATTTTATCTGTGGGACGTCGAGTACGAAAAGCTCGGAAGCGACATGATTTTGCGCACGTTAGTTGATCGTAAAGATGGTCAAATTAACATGGATGATCTCGTGAACTTAACAGAAACAATCGGTGACTTGGTCGATGGTATCACACCGGATCCATTTCCTGAAGCATATTTGTTGGATGTGTCATCACCTGGTGCAGAACGTTCGTTGAAGCGGACAAGCGATTATACCTGGGCGTTGCATAAGACAATTCACGTTGATTTAAAAAATGCAATTGATGGACAGACTGAACTTGATGGTGAAGTAGTTGCTGTAACTGACCTTGGAGTTACGCTTGAGGTTACGGTCAAAGCTAAGCGTGTTTCTACTGAAATAGAATGGGACCAAATTAAGCAGGCACATGTCTCACTTAGTCAAGATCGGATTTTGACGACAGAAGAAGATTTTGCTTGGGCGTTAAATAAGTTAGTGCTAGTCACGACTTATCAAAAAATTGATGGTAAAAAAGAATTTTCGGGTGAACTCGTTGGAGTAACGGATGAAAATTTGATTGTGGAAGAAGACGAACAACAGTTTGAAATCCCACGCCAATCAATCGCACAAGCTCGGCATATAAATACTTATTAATGGAGAAGGACAATGAGTAAAGAAATTGTAGCAGCACTAGATGCACTTGAAACAGAGCGCGGAATCAAGGCAGAAGTTTTGATTGATGCAATTGAAACGGCTTTGGAAAAAGCTTATGAAGAAAATTATAATGATGCTACCAACGTTGAAGTTAACTTTGACCGTAAGAAGGGCAGCATCAAGGTTTTCCAAATTAAGACAGTTGTCAGTGATGATGAAGTTGAAGATCACAACGTACAAGTTTCATTAGAGGACGCGCATCAAGTTCACAAGGATTATGAGCTTGGTGATCAAATCAAATATGAAGTGACGCCTAGTGATTTTGGCCGTTTGGCAGCTGGTAAGGCCAAGCAAATCATCATTCAAAAGGTTCGTGAAGCAGAACGAATGAAAGTGTATGATGAATTTAAGGATGAAATTGATGAAATCATCACCGGAGAAGTTGCCTACCAAGACGCGCGTTACCTTTATGTGACGTTGCCAGGTGGGAAGGAAGCTGCTTTGCGGACGCAGGATCAGATGCCTAATGAAAATTATCGTAACGGTGATTTGATTAAGGTTTTGCTGACAGAAGTCGAACAAGAGAGCAAGCGCGGACCACAGATCTTTGTTTCGCGGACTGCTCCAAATCTTGTGAAGCGTTTGTTTGAATCAGAAGTTCCTGAAGTGCAAGATGGCACGGTTGAAATCAAGGCAATTGCGCGTGAAGCTGGAGACCGTTCAAAGGTTGCAGTAGTTTCATATAATGAAAACCTTGATGCAGTTGGAACAATGATTGGTCAACGTGGTGCGCGTGTGCAAACCGTGATTTCAGAACTTTCTGGTGAAAATTTGGATATTATTCAATGGTCAGAAGATCCAACTGAATTTATCGTGAATGCATTACGGACAACGGATAAGGCTGAAGTTTTGGAAGTGATTTTCGATCCAAGTAACGATCGCGGTGTCACAGTGTTGGTTCCAGATGATCAATTATCTTTGTTCATTGGTAAGCGCGGACAAAATGCTCGTTTGGCTGCAAAGTTAACTAATTTCTCAATTGACATCAAGCCTGAATCACAACGCGAAGTAGTCTATGAAGACATGGAAGCGCGTGCTGAAGGTGTTGTAAGCGCTGGTGTTCCAGATGATGATGTAGATGAGACTGGACGAGTTGATATTTCTTTTGAGGATGTTGATTTGGACTAAACCGATTGGAGGTCGATGTATGAAAGAACGTAAAATTCCAATGCGTAAAGACATTGTGACCGGAGAAATGGTTCCTAAGGTTGATTTAGTTCGAGTTGTTCGGACACCTGAAGGAAACGTTGAACTTGATCCAACCAATCGGGCGAATGGACGTGGCGCCTACATTAGCATTGATGTGAAGGTGGCAGAAGCTGCAAAGCAAAAGCACACATTTGATCGCGTTTTTGAAACGAAGCTAGACGATTCATTCTATGATGAATTAATTGCCTATGTCGATCACAAACAAGGACGCAGGGAATTATTCGGCGATGCAAAATAAGCAAAAGTTACTTGGACTGTTAGGATTAGCTCGAAAGGCCGGTAAGTTAGTAACCGGTGAAGACATGGTCCTCGCTGCGATTCGTAAAGGCAAAGTCAATCTCGTTTTCTTTGCCCAAGATGGTGGCGCAAGTACAAAAAAGAAATTTACTGATAAAACAAATAGCTATGACGTGGCATTCACAACTGCATTAACCCGTCAAGAAATAGCAGATGCAACCGGCATGGCCCGCTCACTCATTGCAGTGGCTGACCGTGGATTTGCTCGCAAAATGCAGGAATACTTGAAACAAGAGGAGGATATTCAATGACTAAGCGAATTTTTGAATTAGCAAAAGAATTGGACGTTCCATCGAAGGAATTAGTTGAGAAAGCACAAAAGGCTGGCTTCGACGTTAAGTCACACATGTCAACCATTGACGATGCACAAGAGGCGACATTGCGCAAGTCTGGCAAGGCAAAAGCAAAGCCAGCAGCAAAGAAGGCAGAAGCTCCTGCGGCAAAAAAGGCTGATAAGAAGCCAGAAGTTAAAGCAGAAGTTAAATCTGAAGTTAAAGCAGAAGTTAAATCTGAAGTTAAAACAGAAGCAAAGCCAAAAGTAACTAAGCCAGTTGTGAAAAAGGTTGTCGTTCAAAATAACAAGCCTGTTCATAACAAACCAGCAGATCAAAAGCCTGCAGCACCAAAAACTTCTGACAAGAAAGCTCCTGAAAAGAAGCCAGTCGAAAAGAAGACTACGGACCAAAAGCCAGCTGCTCAAAAAGCTCCAGCTAATAAGCCAGCTGCTCAAAACCAACAACCAGCACAAAAGCAAGCAACTAAGCCAGTTGTTAAGAAAGTTGTTGTTTCACAAGGAAGCAACAATCGTAATAACGGTGGTAATGGTTCTAATGCTAACGGTGGCAACAATAATCGCGGTGGTGGATTTAACAACAACCGTGGTGGTAACAATGGTGGGTGGAATGATCGCCGTGGTGGGAATAATACTCCTCGCCGTGGAAAGAAAAACAACCGCAATAACCGACGTGATGAAAACCGTCCAGCACCAACAGTGCGTAAGGATCAGCCATTGCCAGAAGTTTTGGTTTATTCAATTGGGATGAACGTGCAAGACATTGCTAAGTTGATTCACCGCGATGCAACCGAAATTATCAAGAAGTTGTTCATGCTTGGTGTCATGGTTAACCAAAACCAATCATTGGACGCTGACACGATTGAAATTTTGGCAGCTGATTACGGAATCGAAGCTGAACAAAAAGTGGAAGTTGACATTGCCGACATTGACAAGTTCTTTGAAGAAGAGCAAGACAATGACGAAAATTCAGTACCACGCGCTCCAGTTGTTACAATCATGGGACACGTTGACCATGGTAAGACGACGCTGTTGGACTACTTGCGTAACTCGCACATTACTGAGGGTGAAGCCGGTGGAATCACGCAACATATCGGAGCTTACCAAGTTAAGTTGAACGATCGCGTGATTACATTCTTGGATACTCCTGGTCACGCGGCATTTACTGCCATGCGTGCCCGTGGAGCCGACATTACCGACATCACGATATTGGTTGTCGCAGCTGATGACGGTGTGATGCCACAAACTGTTGAAGCAATTAACCACGCCAAGGCAGCCGGAACTCCAATCATCGTTGCTGTGAACAAGATTGACAAGCCAGGAGCAAATCCTGAAAGTGTTATCAATCAATTGATGCAATACGAATTAATTCCAGAAGAATATGGTGGAGACACAATCTTTGTTAATATTTCTGCCAAGTTTGGACAAAATATTGATGAGCTTTTGGAAATGGTTCTTTTGCAAGCGGACGTTTTGGAATTGCATGCTAACCCTGACCAACGTGCAGCTGGTTCAGTGATCGAAGCCCGGCTTGACAAGGGTCGTGGAACGGTTGCTACTGTGCTAGTTCAACAAGGAACGATGCGCATTGGTGATCCAATCGTTGTTGGAAATACGTTTGGTAAAGTTCGGACGATGACCAACGACCGTGGACGCCGTATCAAGGAAGCCATTCCTTCAACACCTGTAGAAATTACTGGGTTGAGTGATGTGCCTGGTGCCGGAGATCGTTTCGTTGTCTTTGAAGATGAAAAGACGGCGCGTGCAGCGGGTGAAGAACGTGCTAAGCGAGCTTTGCTGATTGATCGTCAACGTAACAACGTGGTTTCTGTGGCTGACTTGTTCAACAAGATGGCTGAAAATGAAATGAAGTCTGTGCCGGTTATTATTAAGGCCGACGTGCAAGGTTCAGTTGAAGCCTTGGCTGGTTCATTGAAGAAGATTGACGTTGAAGGTGTTAAGGTTGATATTATTCATACCGCTGTTGGTGCGATTAACGAATCTGACATCACTTTGGCCGAAGCTTCAGGAGCCATCATCATTGGGTTCAACGTTCGTCCTACGCCTCAAGCGCGTCAACAAGCCGAATCTGACTCAGTTGACATTCGTTTGCATTCAGTGATTTATAACGCCATTGATGAAATCGAAGCAGCGATGAAGGGTCAACTCGAACCTGTCTTTGAAGAGCAAGTGATTGGAACAGCGCAAATTCTTGAATTGTTCCGTGTTTCAAAGATTGGAACGATTGCTGGTTCAATGATGATGAGCGGCCGTGTTGTGCGTGATGCCAGCGTTCGTTTGATTCGTGATGGAATCGTGATCTTTGATGGTAAGATTGGTTCATTGCGTCGTGGTAAGGATGATGTCAAGGAAGTTAAGAGTGGTACTGACTTTGGAATGACAATCGAAAATTACAACGATGAAAAGGTTGGCGATGAAGTCGAAGTTTACCAAATGATTGAAGTTAAGCCAAAGTAAGAGTGTGAACAAAGCACTTTTATGAGATTGGAAACCAAGGGAGGCTATTGATGGCACAACAAAATTTCCGGGTCGGCCGACTTGAACAAGAAATTCAACGTTCAGTAAACGAGATTCTATTAAAGCGAGTTCGCGATCCACGTGTGGAAGGAATTACAGTTACCGGAGTTGAAGTGACTGGCGATTTGCAACAAGCCACGATTTATTACAGTGTTCTTTCAGAGCTTGCTTCAGTCAATCAAAAGGCTGAAGATGGGTTGAATGCTGCAAAGGGTTTGATTCGCAAAGAAGTTGGGGCACGGCTAAACATCTACAAAACACCAGAGTTGTTCTTTAAAAAAGATGAGTCAGTGTTATATGGAAACAAGATTGATGATTTAATTCGTCAGTTGCATTCTGATGATAAGCCAATGCATTCAGAAGATAACTAACGAGTTGTAATAGTGTTATTCATCATCTTGGTCATTTTTAACTTGCATGGTGGCTTTTCAATAATGATAGTAAGTGGCGACACGGTCCCATTCGACTTTCAATTTCGGTGGACCGAAATTTAGTCGAATTGGTGCCGCTACCTCGCTCGATCACCTACTATCATCATCTCAAACCACCACGCTTTAAATTAAATGACCAAGATGTTCGTAACTTAGTTGACCAGCGTAGCGATTCTGTCGTCGGATGACCAGCCCTTGCCGAATCTAGCCGAAACTTTTCACGCGTGCTTTAGCGCCGTGAAATTTGCAAATTATTTTGCAATTCGGCATGAATCGTGCAGGGCAAATCCGAAACGTAAAGAATCTTTAGCGGAGCTGATTAACCAAAGTAAAATTATATGAAACTAGTCATTTTCTTGGAACGGGTTATTGATTGGTTGGAACTTTGGTTGCGACGCCAGTTTACGTTCCTTTTCAGCCTCTTGCTGCTTCGTGCATCGTTGTGAAGCAGCAAGCAATTCCAGCTGAGCATTCAACGCATCATGATTCCGGCGGTTAACCTTGGTCCATTCGCCAGTTGGCTGCAAAACCCGCGTCTTGACATTATCAGACCACATCAAATCAAAATCATCCACCACTCGATCGGCCAATTTTTCCTCAAGAATCGGGAACATCAACTCAATTCGGCGATCCAAATTACGTGACATCAAATCAGCCGATGACAAAAAGACTTTGCGTTGTCCTTCGATCTCAAAAATATAAACTCGGCTGTGTTCTAGCAAACGCCCGACAATTGAATGCACTTCTAGATTTTCTGTTTTGTCAGGCAAACCTGGTTTAACCATCGTAATCCCGCGAATGATGAGCTCAATCGGCACTCCAGCCTGCGCCGTTTCAACCAACTCCTCGATCATCCCCATATCAGAAAGCGAATTAGCCTTTAGCCGCACTTTGACATTTTGCCCGGCTTTCTTAGCAGCTTGCACCTCTTTCAAATTATCAACCAACGCATCTCGAATCCCATTTGGCGACATGAAAACATGGTTAAGATACTCTGGATCAGAATACCCCGTCAAGATATTAAAGATCGTCGTGACGTCCAACCCAATTTCAGCATTGGTCGTCATCAAACCTAGGTCCGTATAAAAATGCGCCGTTGCATCATTATAATTTCCAGTTCCCATGTGCACATAACGCTTGATTTCATCGCCTTCACGTCGAACCACCAATGCAACCTTTGCGTGCGTCTTCAAGCCCTGTAGCCCATAAATAACGTGCACACCTTGCCGTTCAAGTTCTTGCGCCCAATGAACATTATTTTCTTCATCAAAACGAGCCTTAACTTCGACCAACGCAGTCACTTGTTTTCCAGCCCGTGCTGCATCGCTCAAAGCCTTGATGATCGGCGAATTTCCAGACACACGATACAATGTCATCTTGATTGCCAACACGTCTGGATCCTTTGAAGCCTGACGAATCAAATTCACAACCGGTGTGAAGCTGTCATATGGATGGTAAAGCAAAATATCACCCTCATCAATCGTCTCAAAAATGCGTTCGTCTGCCAAACGTTCGTCCAAATATTCCACAAACGGCTCAAAGCGTTCTGTCGCAGTTGTCCCAAACTTCACGAGATCACTCAAAAATCCTAAGTCAGCCGGACCTTGAACTCCATAAACACGTTCTTCAGGAACTCCCAGCACTTTCACCAGCCGATTTAACGCCTTTTTATGCATGCCCTTTTCATAAACCAGCCGAATCACAGCACCACGTTCGCGTTCGAAAAGCTTCTGCTGCACTTCTGCCAACAGGTTAGGTCCTTCATCATCGGCAATGTCGAGTTCCATGTCCCGCAAAATATGAAAAGTTGAAACATTCTTAATTTCATAATCAACAAACAATTCTTCAATAAACGTCTTAATCAATTCTTCCAACAAAATATATTGGCCAGCTGATTCTGGAATTGCAATCACTCGGTTCAAAATTCCTGGCACCTGCACAATCGCAAACCGCTCTGTATCACCTTTTTCAAGCCGTACTGCCAAATTCAAGCTGTCAGTTGCCAAAAATGGAAATGGCCGAGTTTGATCATCAGCCAATGGCGTCAAAATCGGGAAAACTGACGTCATGAAATAACTAATCAATTCTTGCCGTTGCGCTTCAGTCAATTCATCAGCGCCCACCAAGTTCAAACCATCTGCACTCAATGCTGGCAAAATTTGCCGATTTAAGACTTTATACTGCGCTACAATCTGTTGTCCAGCCAACTCACTTCACGATTAATATAATATTCCTTGCTCTTTTCAGCCATTAGTTCAGCTCCTTTCGCTTCAAAATGATTTCTCGTCCAAAGACTTCTTCAAACAGATTTGCCTTATTTTTAAATGTCCACTGTTCCAAATACAGTTTTTCAGCACTTGTTCCCGTCACCACAATTTGCGGATCCTTAGTCGAAACTGAAACCTTAACAATCTTTTGTAGACGGCTGTCATCCAAAGCATCTGCCAACCGGAGCAATGCCGTTAATTTAGCAACGACAATTCGATCTTCTTCCGTCAACTGTTCCACCGCATGCAATCCTTCTCCGGGTACTTCATGCGAATGATACCGTGAAATCATTGCCACCATTTGTGTTTCAACAGGTGTCAACCCTTCCAATTCATCCGCCATGATGACAGTTTCTGAATATTCGTAATGATGATACGTGTTCAAATAAGAACCAACATCGTGCACCAGCGCTGCCACTTGAAGCAAAATTCGTTCGCGCTTGTCTAATCCATGAACATTCTTTAGGCGATCAAACAACTGCTCTGAAAACTTCAAAACCGCCATTTGATGCTTTGGCTCCACTCCAAAACGCTGTCCTAGTTCAACCGCTTGTGCTAGAATTTCAGCACCAGGAAGATTGCCAAGTTCATCCATAATCAAGCCAGGCAACATATGCTGAGTGCTAACGCCAATTCTTTTAGCTTTAGTAATTGTGACTAATTCTTCCAACAACAGCAATTCCGGCATCACCGCTGGAATTTGCGAGATTGTTAAGTCCAACTCGTCCACCCATTTTTGCGTAGGTGCATTCAAAACTTTGGTGTTAATATTAAAAAATTCATTGGCTTTGATAATTGGTTGCTCCAAAATTTGTCCCAACACAAATGAACCACTGACCATCAACAAATCAGCGTGCTCATATTCCGGCAAAAGAGTTGTATAATCAGCTAGCTTACTGTGAATAAACTCACGCGTCAGGCCCTTAATATCCACAAATTCATCAACCAAATCATCTAGCTCACTCGCTAACCGAATCGGTCCTAGATTAATACTACGCGTCCATTGCAAAGCCTCATCTTGATAAAAGCCCAACGACAAGCGCCCTGAACTTAATGACACCAAGAAAATGTTTTTATTCGCCTCAGTTGTAAGAGCTGGTTCCCCGTAACGCATCGACAATTGCCCATAATAAGCTTCTTGACTTGCACTGAGCCAATTCACTTTGAGCCCCGTTGCGTGCTTTAACTGCGCCACAACATAGACCGCGTTTTTCGCGCTGGCCAATGAATACGAACCCCACACGCGCAAATCCGTCACGGCATAGTCACGCAAGAGCTGCTGAAATCCTTGAAGCTGAGCAGCTACTCGTTCGATCTGATCCTGTGAGACATAACCTGTACTATATAATTCTTCCCCAACCACGGTTGAATGGTGGGCCTTATCAACGATTTTCCCGTTTTTTCGATTAATGATTTGCAAATCAACTGTTGTCGCCCCGATTAAGATGACCCCAAACAATTTTGTTCCCGCCATTGTGACCCTCCAAAAAAGATTTATTTAATCCAGTATACCGCACAAAATGTCTGAATTTTCGACAATTTTATGGCTAAAATAAAATAGCTTTAAATTTTTCAGCGGTCATGATCAAACTATTTACAACCGTTATTAACATTGTTACAGCTACTTATGCAATCAACACTTGCCCTACGCAATTACTAGTTGCGGGTATGTCAGCTACTTATTTCTTGTTGCCCTCCCGTCCCTAAGCTATGATTTTGTTATAAACTATTAGTAAGGGGTAGAATCATGAAAATAATTTTTACAGAACAACTGACCAAGCTTAGAAAAGAAAAGCAACTTTCCCAAGAGGATCTAGCTAACAAAATGTTTATTTCCAGACAGGCAATTTCAAAATGGGAATCGGGCGAGGTTACACCTGATTTAACAAAGATTGAACATCTTGCTGAAATATTTGATGTTCCTGTAGAATTTTTACTATTTGGTAGCGTTACTCAAGATTCAAAAAAACAAACATTGATTCAGAAAAAATTTAACCGGCTTGTCACAGAAGATGAAGCTGATAAGGATTGGCATGAAAATCACCGGTGGCGTGAATGGAACTACAAGCCAATTAATAATGGCTGGGAATTTCTGGCTCGTTATTACTGGATCTTGTTTGCTTTGATTGGTATGATTTGGTGGGCTGTTTATCAATTCAAATAAAATTTCTAATATTGAACTCAACTCGTAATTTGCCAGTTGAGTTTTTTTCCTCTACAAACTAAAAATGTTGACTAATTTGCTACAAATGGTCAAAATAAAAGAACATTCAACTAAATTTTAAAAACGGAGCAATACTATGACAAAAGCAAACGTATCTGATTTTGATTGGCAGAACCTTGGTTTCGAGTATCACGACCTTCCTTATCGCTATCGAGTAGTTTTCAAAGATGGAAAATGGGAGCAAGGCAAGATTGTTGAGGATTCTAATTTAATTTTGAGTGAGGCCTCTGCTTCCTTGCACTATGGTCAACAGCTTTTTGAAGGGCTCAAGGCTTATCGGCGCAAGGACGGCGGAATTAACTTGTTCCGCCCTGACATGAATGCTGCGCGCTTAAATGCATCAGCTGAGCGCCTCTTGATGCAAACTTTTCCTGAAGATCAGTTTGTCGAAGCGGTCAGGGACGTTGTAGCAGCCAATCACGAATTCGTTCCGCCGTATGGGTCCGGAGCAACTCTCTATATTCGGCCAATGTTGATTGGTTCAAGTGCCGTTGTTGGGCTCCAACCTGCTAATGAGTTCATTTTAAATATCTATGTCACACCCGTTGGCGCATATTATAAAGGTGGTTTAACGCCAAATGCATATGTTACCAGCGAATACGATCGGGCAGCTCATGGCGGAACTGGTCGGGCTAAAGTTGGTGGTAATTACGCTGCTTCACTTTTGCCAGGTCATGAAGCCAAGTCAGCCGGATATGCTGATGTTGTGTATTTAGATCCACGTTTTCATGAAACCATTGAGGAACTTGGAGCCGCCAATTTTTTTGGAATCACTAAAACCGGACAATTTTTAACTCCTAAGTCACCTTCGATTTTGCCATCTATCACTAAAGATTCATTGCTTAAATTAGCGACAAAGCAAGGGCTCGAAGCTATTGAAACGGAAATTAGCATCAAGGAGCTTGATCAGTTTGTCGAAGCTGGAGCGATGGGGACGGCCGCTGTAATTTCTCCGGTTGGTTCAATCACGCACCATGGTCAAAAGCACATTTTCTATTCTGAAACCGAAACTGGACCACAAACTCAGGCACTCTATGATGAACTGGTTGGTATTCAATTCGGTGACTTGCCTGATCCGTTTGGCTGGGTTGTGGATGTTCCGCTGAAATAAGTTGTAACACAACCTTTATACTAGAAGCCACCCTAACATTTTGCGGATTTGGCTTCTTTTATTTTGCTCAACGAAAAAAATTGCCCCAGACTAAATCTAAAATCTAGTCTAAGGCAACATTTTAAAACGGTTTAATCTTGTTTAGCAAAGCTTAAAGCACTGCGTCACATGAATTTCCGCCGTTATACTTTTCTGACCATTCGTGAATTGCAGCCATCATTGGTCGCATTGCTTCACCACGATCCGTCAATTGGTACTTAATCAAAGATGAATCTTCGAAAGTCTTTCGTTCAATCAAGTCAACAGCTTCAAGTTCTTTCAACCGTTCAACCAATACGCGGTCTGAACACCGTGTAATTGCTTGGGCAAGGTCTTTGAAGCGGCGTGGACCATCTTTTAACAAAACTTCGATAATCAATCCGTTCCACTTACGACCCAAAACGTCAAAAGTTGCAACGAACTTCTCACAAATTGGGGCGGCAGTAGCGCTTTGTGTTGCTGGCATAAATCTGCCCTCGTGCTTTCTAAAAAATAATTTCTGAAACTCTTCTATTTAATACTTACAATTATATACTTATTTGCATGCCTAGTTGTGAATTTTAATTGAACTGATTTACATAAAAAAACGGTATGTCGTCGGATTTTAGGAGCAAACTATGAATTAACCTCTAACAAAAGAAAGTGGCGTCAACCGAAATTGCCGCCAATCACCTATTATTTGGGAACACGTTTAATTTTTCGCAGAGTCGTAAGCGTTCGGAACTGGTCCTTCACTGGGTTAAAGAAATCAGACACCGCTGTCCAATCATCCACTAGGTTCAGCAACAAACTCTCCCAGTAATGTGGCATGGCCCAAGTCGAACCCCACATGTGTTTTAAGATAATATCCTTTTCCATATCAGAAAGCGGGGTAATCTTTTCAGCATTACGCAAACTCACGCGTGGATGAATAAATGCATGCGAACCTAATTCGAACTTGGTTTCACGCCAATCATAATAAAACAAATCATGCAAAATTCCAGCTCGTGCGAGTGCCGTGGCATTTAATCCGAAGCGTAATCCCAGCAAATAACTCTGATACGAAACGTCAATTGAATGAGTTAAACGATCTGAATAATGATGTTGTGTAAAATTAGCTAGCTCTTGCACCGCAGGGTTAGCCAATAAATCTTGTACGATTTCTCGATAGACCTTATCGTCTTGCCATGATGTCTTCATCTAGCACGCCCCCTTCGCAGAATAGCATTTCTTATCACAATCGCCTTCGTAAAATTTTAACGTTGACGCAACGCAAACATTGCCACACCAGCTGCGACACCTACGTTTAATGACTCAGCATGCCCAGCTAACGGAATGTATAAATTCTGAGTTGTTAGTTCTGCCAAATCAGAATCCATCCCTTGTCCTTCGTTACCCATAATCAATGCGAACTTAGTCTGTGGTTGGATTGTGAAAATGTCAGCAGCTGTTGTATCCAACTGTGTTCCGTAAACACTGATTTCATTACGCTTGAATTCGTTCGTCCAAGCTTTTAAATCACCTGAAGCGAGTTGGATGTGGAATTGTGAACCTTGCATCGCCCGCAACGCTTTTGGTGAATACGGATCAACAGAACCCTCACCAAAAACTACGCCAGCAAATCCTGCTGCGTCAGCGGTCCGAATCATTGTCCCAACATTTCCAGGATCTTGAATTGCATCCAAAAATAGCCATGCTCCATCATGGATATATTGTGGATCGCGGTTAGCAGATGGCAGTGTCACTTCGGCAAAAATCCCTTGTGGCGTTACTAAGTCTGATAACTTTTTAGCAATATCATCGTAAATCATAAAGACTGGCACACCCAAAGGCAGCTCATCTTCATGTTCCTCGAATTGTTCTTTAGTGATAATAATTGCACGGATTTTTCCGTCATTATTGATTGCTTCTTGTACAAGGTGCCAACCATCCAAAAGATAAGTTTGACTGGCTTGACGACCTTTTTTCGTTTGCAACTTGGCCCAGGCTTTCACTCGGCTGCTTTGAGTTGATGTAATATTTTCCATAACCTAAGTATACCGCAAAATAAGCAAATTACCGCTAATATTATCCGAATCCATCAATTTTTTATTCGTCCGCTGGATATGCTAAAATAAAAGGATAAACTTTGATTGGAAAAGAGGGCATCATGCCAGTTTTAGATATCACAGATGAGCAAGCTGTTGCACGCTATCAAGCATTCGTGCGTAACTCAAAATATGGTCAAGTGACTCAAGACTTAGGTTGGGGCGAAGTCAAAAATAATTGGCTTCCGCGACATGCCTATGTTGAAAATGAACAAGGGGAAATCATTGCAGCGATATCAATGCTCCTCACAAATACTCCTTCAGGTAAAAAATTCGCTTATGCATCAAAAGGTCCTGTCATGGATTTGAACGACTTAGATTTATTGGATCAATTGGTTGCAGAGGCAAAAAAGGCAATTGCTGAAGATGACGCTTATCTTTTGCGCTTTGATCCTGAATTTGCCTATTCAGATGAATTTAATAGTGCCTTGCAAGCACATGGTTACGTCACACGCAATCGCAACGTAGCTGATGCTGGGATGCACGCGACAATTCAACCGCGCTTAAATATGGTCTTAGATTTGGCAGAAAAACCTGAAGCAAAAGAAACGTTTGATCTCTACCCTTCAAAAACTAAAAGTAAATTAAAACGGCCCATTCGTGATGGCGTGGAAGTACGTTGGGCTTCTGATCAAGCTGCCATTGACGCATTCTTTGAAACGTACGCTGGGATGGCGCAACGGCATGGTATTTCACATCGTCCAAAGGAATATTTTGAGCGAATGGCAAAGGCGTTTGGCGAAGACGGCGAAATCATGCGCGTTTATATTGCAGAAAAAGAAGGCAAGCTCCTCTCGACTGGGATCGGCTTCAAATACGGCAACAAGGTTTGGTACATGTACGCTGGTTCGTTTGACGGAAACATCTACTACGCGCCATATGCCGTTCAAACTGCCATGATTCAATGGGCAATCGACAGTGGCGTTGAACTTTATGACATGGGTGGAATCGAAGCGGTTGACGAGCACGACGGCTTATACGTGTTCAAGCATACCTTTATCAAAGCTGATCCTCGCGAATATATCGGCGAAATTGATGTTGTGCTGGATGAGGCTGTGTATCAAGAGTTAGTTAAGTAAAAGTGTTAGCTTTTGGACATCTTGGTCATTTTTCACTTGCGTGCTAGTCTTTCAATAATGATAGTAAGTGGCGACACGGTCCCATTCGACTTTTAATTTCGGTAATCCGAAATTTAGTCGAATTGGTGCCGCTACCTCGCTTTAAGGAGTGTGCACAAAGGCGTTGTGAGCTGTCGGGATAAGAATATTTTCAGGTTTGCTACCAAAGCGTAGCGACGTAGTGATCCAGAAAATTGGCTTATAACCGAAGCTCAGCCTTTGTAAACACGATGATCACCTACTATCATCATTTCAAACCACCACGCTTTTAATAAACTGACCAAGGTGTTTCATTATAATATTGGCCTTTGATTGAACAGCGAAGCGATTCTGTCGTCTGATGACCAAGCCCTTGCCGAATCTAGCCGAAATTTTTCACGCGCGCTTTAGTGCCGTGAAATTGGCAAATTATTTTGCCATTCGGTATGAATCGTGCAGGGCAAATCCGAACGTAAAGAATCTTTAGCGAAGCTGCTCAATTAAAAATGACCAAAGATGTCTCATAACCAGTAATACGCTTTATATAAAAAAGTTGGATTCCTTTGCATCACTTTTGCAAATTATGGAACCCAACTTTTTTTATTTTACATTTTCCGTATTGGCCCACTGCTTAGTGAAGAAGTGGTTGTTAATATGATACGTTGGCTCTGGTTGCTTGTTTGACAAGAATCCGTTGACTCCTTGATCAAACGCCAGCCAACCATTCCAACCCAAATGAATCGTATCTTGCATGAAATAAGGCTCGTCCCCGCGCTTTGACAGATCGGTGATATTGTCAAAACCTTGTGATTGCAATTGATACTTTATTTTTTTAACAGTCTTTTCATACATGGCCTGATTCAAGCCGGTGTACTCTTGCCAATGTGTATTAACTGGCGGAATTACAAACATCACATTTGTATTTTCAGCTGCAAATTCGTTCAACACCAATTGAAAATCGCCATATTCAGGAGACTTTAGATAATTAAAATCTTTTTGCGAATCCTTCAACTTGGGTAATATTTTTTTCACGTTTTGTGAATAGAAACTATTTAGAATTCCAAAGTCATTGTTAGTCGTTTGCTCTGCCCCAAGCTTCATCGCACGCCGGTGAAGAGCTTGTAAGCTATATGGCTGAGGCAACTTGGCCGCCCGTGGCAATACGCGCTTAGTATAATTATTGCCGATTTGTAAGCGCGCAAAGAGGTTATCTTCATGATTAGATGCAATTTCTAATAACTTAATCTTTTCGAGATCAAACTTACTAATCTTTTTACCGTCCGCAACCTTTTTCATCATTGAACTGACAGAACCATCTGGAATCATATCCAAGAAACGCTTTGCAGCATAACGATCAGCCGTCGTTCCCGTTTGATTTTGCAAGAAATGGTATGCCTGATCCGTTGAATAATAATACTCAAACGCAGCTGGCATTTGCCCATCCTTCACGAACCATTGTGGCGAGATCACAAAGACTGCTTGCTTATTTTTAATTTGCTTTTGAATTTGTTGCATTCCAAAAAAATGCGTCAAACTTTCAGCACCTTTCAAGCCAAGCAAAAACGGCCGATAATTACGCTTATATGCTTCTGCTAGAACAGCTGGATGCATTTCATCAATTCGCCGCCATTCACTTGAGCCAAAAAATGGAACGAAGCGATGTTTGGGATCAGAAAGTGCTTGTTGCTTTAAACTGGCATTCTTAAAAACAACCGGCGTTAAAGCAGTTGCAGCCCTTTTTTCGTCATTATAATTATGATTTTTATCAGTTGGAACCAACATGACCACTGCAAAAATTAGTACAATCGCCACAAAGACCGGCCCGAAAATCATCCAGAGTCGCTTAAGCATTTTGTAAATCCTTTACCCCTTGTACGATTTTATCAGCCGTATTCCAATCATCACGACCCATGTCTGAAACTGGAATCTTAATTTTAAACTTGTCTTCAAGCTCAAGAACTAACTCAACAGTTCCCATTGAGTCCAAAACACCGGCGTCAAACAAATCTTCGTCCATCATGTCTGAAACGTCTTCCATAAACAAATTATCAATAATTGCGATTACTTCTGCTTGAATATCCATTTTATTTCTCCCTTAATTTAAAATCCGATTGATTTAAGTTTACCATCCCCGATGAGAATGGTGATGCATCATTGGGTGGAACCACAATTGATTCAAGAATCCTGAGAAAATCAAGAAGCTAAACATCACTACGTTAAAGGTAATGAAAATCGAAATTGCATGCGTGAACTTATTGTCCGGCAAAGGTGGTTGCCCCGCTTGCTTGCGATCCCGGTTAATTTTCTTTTTCTTGCGTGACCACCAATCATTAATTACCAGCCCAACACCTTGGAAAATACCATAAGAAACATAGTACCAGGTTACTCCATGCCAGAAGCCCATGATTGTCATATTAATTAAATAGGCAACGCTAGAGGTTGTATTGCGATTCTTAAATACCTTATGCTTCATCAACACATAGACTAGTCGCATGAAGATGAAGTCTCGGAACCAGAAACTCAGTGACATGTGCCAACGATTCCAAAATTCTTTCAAATCTTTTGAAATGAAAGGCTTGTTAAAGTTAATCGGAGTGTGAATTCCCATCACATATGAGATTGCGACAGCGAACAGTGAATACCCCGCAAAGTCAAAGAACAGATCAAAGCCATACGTATACATAACTAGCAAGGTTGGCCAGTTGAATACTCCACCAACAGCCAAAGCCATGTGTTCGACATGAGGTAGCAAAACATCGCCAAAGAAATATGCCAAGATAAACTTATAAAATGCTCCCAGCATGAGGAACCACACCGCTTTACTAAGCATATTTAGATATTCATCACGGTCTGGAATTTTCAGATAATCTTCATTGAACCGCCGATACCGGTCGATTGGACCAGACGAAATCGTTGGCATAAAGATCATAAACCGCATAAACGGCCAGAACTTAGTATCATGAATTTCACCATCCCGCATTTCCATAATCATCGCGACAGAACGGAAAGTCAAATACGAAATCCCTAAGAAGCCGAGCAGCGAATTAACCCCGATTACGGCCGGAGTAACTTTCACAATAATCAGTGGCAAAATGGCGATAAAGACACTACCGTAAAAGATCCACTTGTTGTCAGCGTTTTTACGATATTCTTGGTAGCCAAAGACAACGACGGTTTGCCAAATGAGATAGCCAATCAAGGCGATGAGTTGATGCCAACTGTGCCCACCAAACATTAAGACGATAAAGCCAATCGAAACAATGCTTTCATAGATTTGAATTCGCCGACCCAAGAACATTGCAATGACGACGGGTAACAGTGCTAATAGTAAATATCCAAAATATTGTGGATCACCATATGGTTGCCAGTTTGGCAAGGATTGTAACCACTGAGTCATCGATTATTCACCTCAGCAATCAGCGTTTTGATGTCAATCTTTCCATTTGGCGTAATTGGCAAATCATCGCGATAAATAAAGCGTGATGGCATCATGTAGGCCATCATATCGTTGGCCAATTCCTCTTTAATTGCCATCGTCAACTTCAAATCTTTTTCAAATTGTTCTCGCGAGCCAGGTGTTGCAACCACATACGCTAGCAATTGTTGGACCTTATGTTGATCATTATAACGAGGAACTGCGACTGCTTGTTCAATGTGCTTTGACAAATTCAAAACGTGAGCAACTTCTTCCAACTCAATTCGGTAGCCGTTAAATTTGATTTGGAAGTCCATTCGACCACCATAATGCAGCATACCATCAGCATCCATTGATCCTAAATCACCAGTATGATATGCGCGTGCACCATCTAATTCAAAGAAAGCTTGCTCAGTCTTTTCAGGATTATTGATGTAGCCCTTTGAAACTGCTGGACCCGTGACAATAATTTCGCCTTGAGTTCCAGCTGGAAGCTTTTCACCCTCATCATTCATGATAAAGGTTGGTGAGTCAGCCTTAACATACCCGATTGGCAACCGTTCTGCCTTGGCAATCATCTCGTCTGTAATTGCGACAGCTGAAAAGGCCACGGTTGCTTCGGTTGGGCCAAATGAATTAATAATATGCGCTTCTGGAAAACGTTCGTGTAATTTAGCTGCCGTTCCAACTGTCAATTCTTCACCACAGAAATAGAAGTGAGAAATCGTTGGCATTTTTTCAGCCGAAAAGTCTTCAGATAACATTGCCATATCAACAAATGAAGGCGTTGAAGTCCAAACTTGGATTGGTAATTTAGGCAACACAGAAAAGAGATCCTTGAAATTCTCCGTCATTTCCTTTGGCATCGCGTACAATGTTCCACCTGCAGCCAGAGTTGGTGCCCAATACATTACTGACAAATCAAACGAATATGGTGGTTGCGCCAACATTTTTGGCTGTTTTGGCAAAGTAAATTGGTCAGATGTTAGCGTCCAATTCACAAATGACAAAAGGTTGGTGTGCGAAATTTGTACACCCTTTGGCTTTCCAGTGGTTCCTGAAGTAAAGATGATATAGTAAGTTTCATCGCCTTTGACAGAATGTTCAACTGTATAATCCACATCTTGAGCCATCGCAGCCTTTAAATCAGCCGGTGTTACGACGGGCACCTCTGTAATTGCTAAAGGCAACTCGTCAACTGCAATTACTGCGGCTGGCTTACCAATTTCTAAAATTGAAGTTAATCGTTCATTTGCTGAATTCACGTCAACTGGCGCATACGCATGTCCAGATTTAGTCAAGCCAACAAACGTCGCAAGCATTTCATATTCTTGTCCGCCAAACACCATCACTGGACTCTTAGATGGCAAATTTAGTCCATCAATATAAGCTGCAACTGCATCTGAATCGTGTTTTAATTGTGCATAAGTATGTTGATCACCCAAAATATCGTAAACAACCGTTTCTGGCTGTGTTACTGCATATTGATCAATATTTTCGATTAAATTTAAAACTGTCATTATCTCAATTTCTCCCAAAACTATGTGCATCTAATTTGAATAATATCGCTCTGATATTAAAATTCGTTATAAATAAAGCCACCTTGACCATGTCCAGAATAGCCGAATAAGTAAAGTAGTACTAACAAAACAAAAAAGTAAAAAAGACTTTGCAATCCAAACTTCACGATTGGCCATGAATGACGCTGTGGCAATTCCTGCAAATATTTAATCACAATTAATCCTCCTAAAATCCTATATTTAATATATTATAGCAACTATTACGTAATATTACTAATATATTTCACTGACTTTTCGTGCCGGTTTTGCCATGCATATCGTTAGCTATGTAAGTGTGTCATTCGAACGTGTTGTGCTAGTTCGAAAACATCTTGGTCATTTTCACTAGCCAAAATGTTTCACTAGAATATTTTCCTTTGCTTGTTGCTCAGCTTCGCTATAGATTCTTTACGTTCGGATTTGCCCTGCACGATTCATGTCGAATGGCAAAATAATTTGCCATTTTCACGGCGCTAAAGCACGCGTGAAAAGGTTCGGCTAGATTCGGCAAGGGCTGGTCATCCGACGACAGAATCACTTCGCTGATCAGCAAACAACTTGGTCATTTTATTTAAAGCGCGGTGGTTTGAAATGATGATAGTAGGTGGAAACGCGAGGTAGCGGCACCAATTCGACTCATTTTGAAAAAATGTGTAGTCGAATGGGACCGTGTCGCCACTTACTATCATTATTGAAAAACTACCACGCAAGTGAAAAATGACCAGTATGTTGCATAACTAGCACTACACGTTAGTTAATGTCTTGATATGATGATTAAACCGACGTATTTCACAAAACATATTTGCTAAAAGCACCCCCTAATTATCTCACATTTAACAGAAACGGCAATTGTCGTTAATTTGAAATTTAAATGTGCTAAAATAACAGTACGATTAATGAAAAAATACCAACCAACTTGGAGGGTTTTGAAAGTGATTAACGAACTAAAATCAGATATTTTGCATGAGGTGATTCAAAAACGCCCCGCGCAAACCAATAAAACTAACTTTGGCCGAGTCCTTTTGATCGGTGGTAACGAACAATATGGTGGCGCAATCTTGATGGCTGCAGCTGCCACCGTCAATGCTGGCGCTGGGCTGGTCACAGTTGCCACGCACCCAGATAACATTGCTCCGTTGCATGTTCGCACTCCCGAGGCGATGGCTTTTGATTGGAATAACGAACCGTTGTTAGCCGAGCAAATTAAAAAAAGTTCTGTTATTTTGCTAGGCCCCGGGATGGGAACTGACAAATTCGCGATTGGGTTAGTGAAATGGGTTCTACACAAGACTCACGCAAAGCAAACTGTCATCGTGGACGCTTCAGCACTGACTATCATGGCTGACGAACACATTCCTTTCCCACATACTGCGTTTACAATTGCGACTCCTCATCAAGGCGAATGGGCGCACCTCTCAAGCGTTATGGTCAATTATCAAAGCTCAATGGATCTCAATGATTTGCAACGCCAAAATTTGAACATCGACGTGCTAGTTCTGAAGAAGCACCATACCGTTGTCTTGAGCCAAAATCGCCAGGTTGAACTGCATCTTGGCGGACCATTCCAAGCTACTGGAGGAATGGGTGATGTATTAGCTGGAATCATCGCTGGTTTCGTTGCTCAATTTGCCGAACCTCGTCGTGCCACTGAAGCAGCTGTGTATGCGCACAGCGATATTGCGCAAGAATTGGCTATGCATAATTGGGTCGTCAAGCCAACGTTTGTCGCAGATTTTCTACCAAATTATATGGTTCGGATCCAAAACAATCTAGTTTAAATTAAATATGAAAATTTGAATGCCTAGAACAATTCTGTTCTGGGTATTTTTTTCAAGAAAAAGCTTTTTTATGACACAAAAATGCACGCCGGTACATTGACCCGCGTGCGAACTTTAGTTAGGCTTTGCCACACCTTAACAAGGGAGAACTAATTATCACCCTGTATTCTATTGTCATTTGATTGCCACCAGAAGTCTAGCCTGCAGTGCTAAACGCCTGTCGCTGGTGCCAATCGAACAAAATCCACGCCAACAATACTACCATGCTTTCACGTTACCCGGATAAAATGCGAGCCGTGTCAGGAGCAGTTTATTATCGCGAACATCTACTTACCTCAGTTGTTCTAGTTGGTATCTCACGCTAAACAACGCGCCCATAACTAGAATACTTTGAATATTATGCTCTGTAATAAATCTGATTGCTAACGACGTAAGATGTGTCAAATCATGACATGTGTTCATCTAATTGTAATTAAGATACTGTTTATATCCTACGCCACTACTGCGACACGCCTAAGTGAAATGTGGTGTTTGTTGTAGAGAATTTCGTTGAAAGTTGTGATTCTACCAAATTCTTTACCACCCTTTCCTAAGGTATGTCTATACTATATCATGAATTGAAAGCGCTTACAAGTGAAAACTATTTTAATTTTTTTAATCCTCTTGAAGCGTGTCCAGACGGTATTCTTGCAAGACCCCTTCACGTACACCAGATGCTGAGAAGATGACCTTCTGTGCTCCTGTTAGCTCAATCAGTTTAACAAGTGGTAAAAGTCCACTGACGATTATATCAGCACGATTGGCCTCTGCTCCTAACAAATCAGCACGGTCGGCTAGTGGCATTGCTACCATTTCATTAAAAGTAGTTATAACCCGCTCAGTTGGCATTTCGTAGCCATGAAAATCTTCATCAGCAGGCAAACCTTGGCGCGCGCGATCAAGCCGGGCAAGCGTTCGATTTGCACCACCTAACAAAATAATTGGTAGCTCATCATCTTCAACCCATGGCAAATTTGCATATTGTTGATCAACATAGTTTTGTGCTGCTTGAAGTGAATCCGAATCCAAAATTCCAGCTTGATTCAATGCAAAACGTTCAGCCAAGTTAACCGCACCAAACGGCAGGCTAATAAAATTTGCAGCCATGCGTTCTTGAATTCCGACTAACTCGACACTAGCACCACCTGTATCCAACAACCACGCGTCAGTAATATCAAGAGCTGAAGCAGCCCCAAGATAGTCATAGTAAGCTTCTTGGTCTCCGCTCAAAACCCGGACCTCTACGCCAAATTCAGCAAGCAAGCGATCCGTAAATTCAGTTTGATTAACCGCTTCTCGTACTGCTGCAGTTGCAATTCCAAGCACCTTAATGGGTGAATACGTCTCATAAACCGCGGCGAAATCTTTCAACGCCACCACAACCCGTTCAATGGCTGCGCTAGTCAAAATTCCACCATTATTGTCCATCCCCTCAGCTAAGCGCGTGTCGGATTTTTGACGGACCAATTCTGCAAACGTTCCATCCTCTTGCAGTTGTTCAACTACCATTCGTGTGGAATTCGAACCCAAATCAATTACTGCTAAATAACACATCATTTCACCTCAATTAGCCTTTGCTTCTAATCATTCGTTCAAACCCGGTGTTCTATGCTCTTGAAAACGCCTTTCACACCTTTGAACCAGACGATTCTAAATAAGTTATTTTAATCCCAGTATTCAACGCCCATAGCTGCACGCACTTCTTGCATCGTTGCTTGTCCAACTTGACGCGCCTTTTCAGAACCATTCTTTAAAATCTCAAGAACAGCTGCTTTATCTTTAGCCAACTCAGCTCGGCGTTCACGAATTGGAGTCAACTCAGTATTTAGCACCTCAAAGAGATACTTTTTAATCTTCATATCGCCAAGTCCACCAGCTTGATACTGCTCCTTCAAAGCTGCAACTTTTGCTTTATCTTGATCAAAAATGTCCAAATACGTAAAGACCATATTTCCTTCAACGTGACCTGGATCTTCCACACGAATATGCTCTGGATCAGTGTACATTGACTTGATTTTGGCCCACAATTCGTCTTCTGAATCGCTTAAATAAATCGCGTTGCCAAGTGACTTTGACATCTTAACGCCATCAAGACCAGGAATACGCCCTTGTCCCTTTGGAGGAAAGACTCCCTCTGGCTCCTTTAAGATTCCTTCACCGTAAATGTTGTTGAAAGTTCGCACCAATTCGCGAGTCTGCTCTAGCATTGGCTCTTGGTCATCACCAACTGGTACAACCGTCCCCTTGAATAATGCAATATCAGCAGCTTGTGACACTGGATAAATAAAGAACCCAGCTGGAATTGATTCACCAAAGCCTTTTTGTTGAATCTCCGTCTTAACCGTTGGATTACGTTGCAAACGCGCAATTGAAACCAAGTTCAAGAAATACTCTGTGAGCTCAGACAGCTCAGGAATTGCAGATTGCACAAAGATGGTCGTCTTGTTTGGATCAATTCCGACAGCCAAATAATCAAGTGCCACTTCAATTAGTGAATTATGGATTTTTTCAGGATCCCGCGCATTATCTGTAAATGCTTGTTTGTCCGCAATCATAATAAACGGCTCGTATTCGCCCGAATTTTGCATGGCCACACGATTTTTTAATGAACCAACATAATGCCCGATATGAAGCTTTCCTGTTGGCCGATCCCCTGTTAACAACACTTTTTTATCTGTCATTTTTTTCAACTTTCTATGTTATCGATGCTTAATTGGCGACGTTAACCCCAAACTAACTTCCAAGGCGTGATCAATTGCAGAATCCATTGTTGATGGTAAGCGTCCAACTTTATCTTGAATTCGGTTTTTATCAATGACCCGAACTTGTTCAAACAAAAGAGTCGAGTCACGGGCAATTCCAGAACCTGGCAGATTAGCTCGCAATCGCACATGGGTTGGCTGCATCTTTTTAATTTCCTTAGTCGAAATCGGTACAATGATCGTAGTTGGAGCGTATTTGTTCCCGATATCATTTTGCACAATCAAAACAGGGCGAATCCCACCCTGCTCAGATCCGACTTTTCCCTGTTCCAAATTAGCGTACCAAATATCACCGCGATGTAAATCTTTTTTCTCTTGTTCTACCATTTTCTCATCATCCTCATTTTTTATGTAAGGCTGAATTAATCAACCAATTTTCTAGGTAATCTTGTTGCAAAGTTTGTCGCAATTTCATATGGAATAGTTTCTAGTTGATTTGCTAAATCTACTAGCGAAATTTGTTCGTCCCCCGACTTACCGATTAACGTAATAGTTGTCCCAGCTGGCATTTCTTCAGGCAATACAACCATCATTTGGTCCATTGCAATCCGCCCAATAATTTCAACGTGGCGTCCATCAGGCAATAGCCCATAGAAGCCTTGCAATTTACGAAGATACCCATCAGCATAACCAATTGGTAACGTCCCAATCCACGTTGGCTGGTTCGTTACATAAGTTGCGCCATATGAAACAGCCACATCAGCTTCAACCTGCTTAACCTGCACCAGATTTGCTTTCAAACTCAAAGCCGGTTGGAGGTCACGTGATTCCAAAACTCCTTGTGATGGATCAAACCCATACATCCCCGCACCAACTCGAATCGCATCAGTTGATGGATTTTCATGCCATAGAGACGTTCCAGAATTTGCAAGGTGCCGCCAAGCATTTTCTGGTATATCTAGACCATCTGTTAATTGATGCCATTGCTTTAACTGCTTTTCAAAATACGCAACATTGGGCGTATCAGCAGTTGCAAAGTGTGTTCCAATACTGTGAATTGTAAAGCGTGTTGGCTCAGCATTTAAATGTTCCACCACTGCTTCAATTTGTTCGCGAGTTCGTAAACCAATTCGCGACATCCCCGTATCAACAGCAAGCGAAACTAACAAAGGCTTCTTTGAATTAAATTCTACATCAGCACGCTTAAGCCAATCCATATTGGTTACTGGTACGATGATTTCATGGTCAGCCGCTATATTAATTGCTTTTTCGTCAACAATTCCTAAAACTAAAATGGGAAGCTCCACGCCAAAGTAACGTAGCCACAGCGCTTCATCCAACGTCGCAACGCCAAATGCATCAACGCCACCTTCTCGAGCTGCTATGACCATCTGAGCAACTCCATGCCCATACGCGTTTGCCTTTACAATAGCAACGAATCGTTTAGCTCCAGTGATTCCACGGATATATTCAATATTATGGGCAACCGCACTCTTTGAAATCTCAATCCAAGCTGGACGATGTTCACTCACCAACAAACTTTCATCTGGAAAAGTCTCGAGAATCACAGAAGTATGGACAGAATCACCAGTATGAGAAATTGAAACATGCGCAATCAAGTCATTCATGCGTGGATGCTTAACTAAAACAGGGGCACCTTGCTCATCATACAAGATTTCCAAATCATGCCAACCAACTCCAGAACCAATTCCTGTGCCAATCGCTTTGCTATAAGCTTCCTTTGCCGAAAAACGTCCAGCCAAAAATTCCCATTGATGCTTACCTTTACGTTCTTCAAAAATTTCACGTTCTGCTGCCGTTAAAACAACATCAATAAACTTAGGACGGCGGTTCGCAAGTTGTTCAACCGCTGAGATTTCTTGTGCATCAATTCCGTTGCCGTAAATCATTCTGTCCATTCCTCCTATGTAATAACTTTAAGTATAAACTTTTCCGCGGCATTTTGGCAGGCTCAACCCTGATTTATTACATTTGTTTGTCGCTATTAATTAATCAATTTTACCATATTCAGCGCCGATAATCACACTAAATATCTAGACTAGATTGTGAACAAACAAAAAGAGCTCCAACAAATTTAACATTTCATTGGAACTCTCTATTAATTTAAATTAATCTTTGTTATCGCGAATCACAAATTGGCGTCGACCAGCTGGCTTTGAACCACGTTGTGAACGATCCCCAGAACCAGTCCGGGCACCACGATCATATGACTTACGACGTTCAGAATCGCTTCCTTCGCGCTTGCCACGGTAGCCTCCGCCACCATTTCCGCTTCCACCTTCACGACGTCCACGGTAGCCTCCGCCACCATTTCCGCCTTCACGCTTACCACGGTATCCACCTCCACGTGAACCTCCACGACCAAACTTCTTATTTGGCAATGGACGTTCGCGCGTCAATGTAAAGTCAGCATCCATTTCAGAAATATTTGCTGAAGCGGCCAACAAAGCAGCTGCCATAGTCTTGGCATCATACTTTTCTAACAATTCATCAACTTGATCTGAAACCAAGTCTGGGTCAATTGACTTAACAACAGCGTCGACGTCAGCAACCGCAGTCTTCATACGAGCAGCAATTGCTTCTTCACGAGTGTAAGGCTTTAGGGCCAACATCCGCTTCTTAGTCAACTTTTCAATATCCTTGAGGTAATCCAATTCTGCATTAGTTACAAAGGTTACTGAAGTTCCGTGCGCCCCTGCTCGACCAGTACGGCCAATTCGGTGCACATATGATTCAGATTCTTGTGGAATATCAAAGTTGTAAACGTGCGTAACTCCTGAAACATCAAGTCCACGAGCAGCCACGTCGGTTGCAACCAAGATCTTAATTTCGCCCGCCTTGAAAGACTTCAAAACTTGCGTCCGCTTTTGTTGCGTCAAATCACCATGAATTCCAGCAGCTTGGAAGCCACGCAATTCTAATCCACGAGTCAATTCGTCAACACGGCGCTTAGTACGGCCAAACAAAATTGACAATGCAGGTTGTTGAACATCCAAAATCCGTGTCAAAGTGTCAAACTTTTCTGGTTCGCGCACTCGAACATAATATTGGTCAACTAGATCTGTCGTCAATTCCTTCGCAGCAATTTGAATGTGCTCAGGGTTGGTCATAAATTGAACACCAATCCGCTTAATTGCGGCAGGCATAGTAGCTGAGAACAACAAAGTTTGGCGTTCGTCAGGTACGGCCTTCAAGATTGATTCAATATCTTCCAAGAATCCCATGTTCAACATTTCGTCAGCTTCGTCCAAAACCAAGGTCCGAACGTGTGACAAATCAATCGTGCCACGACGAATGTGGTCAAGTAAACGACCAGGGGTTCCAACAACAATGTTCACTCCACGCTTCAAACCATCGATTTGGCGGCGAATATCAGCTCCGCCAAAGACTGCTTGAACCCGGGCGTGCTTATCGCGTCCCAACTTGAATAGCTCTTCTTGAGTTTGAATTGCTAATTCACGGGTTGGTGAGACAACAAGCGCTTGAACGGTCTTGCTATCATCAAGCATCTCAAGGATTGGTAATCCAAAGGCTGCGGTCTTACCAGTTCCGGTTTGAGCTTGCCCAATGACATCTTTACCAGCTAACGTCAACGGAATAGTTTCTTCCTGGATTGGCGTTGCTTCGACATAGCCATGTTTCTCAATGGCTGTAAGTAGGTCTTCTGTGAGACCCAATTCTGAAAACTTCAAAATCTTCCTCCAATTGCAGTAAATCTCGTACTGCATACTTTAACGAAAGAGACCCGAACAAACACCAACCTGGTCACAATCCGGTGACTTTATAGCGAATTGATGCTCGGCGAACCTCTTTTTACAACTTATCTAGCTTACCTTGTTTACGTATAAAACACAAGTAAAATGATTTTTAAATGCCTTTTTTGTAACATTAACCATGAAAAAACGGCCACCATTTTCTGGCAACCGTTCCACTAATTAGTCTTCTGAATCTTCAATGGCAATATCGCCGTTCAAGTTTGTAATCTTTTGAATCAAGTGATCATAACCCCGCAAGATGTGCTCTGAGTTTTTAATCACCGTCACACCATCTGCCATTAATCCAGCAATCACCAGTGCTGCACCGGCACGAATCTCAGCTGCCGAAACAGTTGTCCCCTTGTAGCCAGAGCTTGGCCGAATCGCAATCAAGCCATGTGACAGGCTCTCAATATCCATTCCCAACTTGTTTAGTTCAGAAATATGGCGAGTCCGTTCTGGATAAATTTCTTCTGTAATCACACTTTCGCGCGAAGCAAGTGACAACAACGGTGTAATTGGTTGTTGCAAGTCAGTTGCAAAGCCTGGGAAAGGTGAAGTTTTGATTTTAATTGCTTTGAGCGTATCAATCTTTGGCACGTAAATACTATCTTCGCGGACATCCAAAGAGACACCAGCTTCAACCATCTTGGCAATAAAGGCATCCAAGTGTTCTGGGATAATATTTTTAACCAGAACTCCATCACCTTGAGCTGCAGCCATTGAAAGATAGGTTCCAGCTTCGATTCGGTCAGGAATGATTGTATGCACGTTATATGATTCCAAACGTTTCACACCAACAATGCGAATGGTATCAGTTCCGGCACCACGAACCTTGGCTCCCATGTTATTTAGGAAAGTAGCCAAGTCGATAATTTCTGGCTCCTTGGCTGCGTTTTCAAGAATTGTAGTCCCGTCAGCGCGTACCGCCGCTAAAATGATATTGATTGTCGCACCAACTGAAACCATGTCCAGATAAATCCGTGCGCCATGCAATCCATTTGGCGAGGTGATTCGCACTGTATCATCATCGTATTCAACTTCGGCACCAAGAGCTTCAAATCCCTTGACGTGTTGATCGATTGGGCGTGGACCGATATTGTCGCCACCCGGGAAAGTCACGACAGCACGGCCGAATTTTCCCAACAGCGATCCCATGAAATAATACGAAGCTCGTAAGCTCTTAATCGCCGTTGAAGGCAGTTCTGCTTCTTTAATTTGCGTTGGATCAACTGACAACTCTCCGCGAGCAAAAGTCGAACTAACATTCATTGATTTCATAATAATTTGGAGATTATAGACGTCCAAAATATCAGGAACACTGTCGAATTTAACTTCTGTATCAGCTAAAATTGACGCTGGAATTAACGCAACAGTTGAATTTTTTGCCCCGCCAATTGTGACTTCACCACTCAGGCGTCGTCCCCCATGAATAACCAATTTCTTCATCTCTAAACCTCAACAATTTGGGCGAACCAGATGGCCCACCAGTAACTTTATTATTTTTTTCATCAAATGGTTTTGGCCACACTAACTTAGACCAAATCACCGCATTTTTTCTTTATTATCATCGTACACATATGCAATCTATTTTACAATACAATTACATTATTAACAACAAATTACTTGAATTAGATATGTAACAAAACTAGGAGCTTCCTAAAAACAAGGTCGTTCCTAGCCTTAATAACTTTATTTTGCCGCGCCGTGCATGTTGCGTAATATTGTCCTCGCTTGATCAGCTCCGCTAAAGATTCTTTACGTTCGAATGGACCTACACGAATCTGAATGAAAGACGAAATAATTCGTCAATTCCACTAACTGTTGGGTCTGGTGTTAGCGTTATGGTTCATCCAGATTCGGCAGGCACTATCATTCGACGACAGAATCGCTATGCTGATCAAGTAAAGTACAGTAGTTGCTGACACATCTTGGTCATTTAATAAGGCGTGGTGGTTTGAAATGATGATAGTAGGTGATCACGCGAGGTAGCGGCACCAATTCGACTCATTTTGAAAAAATGTTTAGTCGAATGGGACCGTGTCGCCACTTACTATCTTTATTGAAAAGCCACCACGCAAGTGAAAAATGACCAAGATATTGCACAACTAGCACAACACGCTATTCGACAATTTTTACTTAGCTTGTTCCTTACCATCCAATGCAGCCTTGATAAATGCAGCATACAAAGGTTCTGGACGATTTGGCCGTGACAAGAATTCTGGGTGATATTGAGCAGCAATGAAAAAGTCATTCGTTGGTAACTCAATAATTTCCATCAAACGATCGTCAGGAGAAGTTCCTGAGAAAATCATTCCAGCATCTTCAAACTCTTTACGATATTCCGTATTGAACTCGAAACGGTGACGATGACGTTCTTGAATCTCAGCGTCTCCATAAATCTCACGCGTCTTTGTTCCATCCTTCAAAGCAGCAGGGTACAATCCCAAACGCAAAGTTCCACCACGCGTCGTGATTTCCTTTTGATCATCCATCAACGCAATCACTGGTGCACTAGTCTCTGGATTCAACTCGATTGAATTAGCATCAGTGTGCCCCAAAACGTGGCGGGCAAACTCAACTGAAGCCAATTGCATCCCAAGGCAGACTCCCAAGAATGGCACATTGTTTTCACGTGCATACTTAATTGCAGAAATTTTACCTTCCGTTCCACGTGCTCCAAAGCCACCTGGTACAATGATTCCATCAGCATCCGCCAACAATTCTGAAGCATTGTAATCATTCACTTTTTCAGAATTCAAAGCATTGATTTCCACATCTGTATCAATTGCATAACCACCTGAACGCAAAGCTTCATTCACTGAAATATATGCATCTTGCAAATCAGCGTACTTTCCGACCAACGTAATCTTGAGCTTCTTTGACAAATTGTTAATCTTGTTAATCATCGCCCGCCATTCGGTCATGTCAGCAGGTTCAGCTGACAAACCAAGGCCCTTCAAGACGACATTGTCCATTCCTTGTGCTTGCATGTTCAACGCGATTTCATAAAGCGTATCAACGTCAAGTGACTCAATTACAGCTTCTGCAGCCACGTCAGTAAACAATGCTAACTTGTCACGCATTCCTTGATCAATCGGCATCTCCGTCCGCACAACCAACATATCAGGTTGGATTCCCAACGAACGCAATTCTGCCACAGAATGTTGTGTTGGCTTAGTCTTCATCTCGCCAGCAGCCTTCAAATATGGAATCAATGAAGTGTGAATATAGAATACATTTTCTGCGCCAACTTCGCGCTTCATTTGACGCAATGCTTCGATAAACGGCAATGACTCAATGTCACCAACCGTTCCACCAACTTCAGTGATCACGATATCAGCATCCGTCGTTTCAGCCGCACGCATCATCTTTTCTTTCAACGCATTGGTAATATGTGGAATCACTTGAACTGTGGCTCCATCATAATCTCCGCGCCGCTCCTTGGCCAAAACTTCTGAGTAAATCCGTCCAGAAGTAATGTTTGAGTACTTATTTAAATTAATGTCGATGAACCGTTCGTAGTGACCCAAATCCAAGTCAGTCTCAAGTCCATCCCCAGTTACGAATGTTTCACCGTGTTGGTATGGTGACATAGTTCCCGGATCAATATTGATGTATGGATCAAACTTTTGCACCGCGATTTTAAACCCACGATTTTTCAAAAGACGACCTAATGAAGCCGCAACAATTCCTTTTCCTAATGATGAAACCACACCACCAGTAACAAAGACGTACTTAGTTGCCATGAATAAACTACCTCCGAGAAATTATTTTAGATTAACACTCATCGCAAAATTAATAATGTAATTCGCTTTATTAATTCTTTTTGAGTCATGTTAAATCCTTCAGTAAACTAGGGTTAAGCCTAAAAATAGAAAAGCTCCCATTGCTATTTCTAACAGTGGGAGCGTTTTATCTTAGTTCGATATGCCCTGCAAATTTTTACAGGAGCCCGGAACATTATGATACACAACTTTTTTAACTATGTCAAGTTACAACAAAGTTTTTAGTCAGCATAAACGAGATTATTTTTCGATGTCGCCTGAACCATAATCATCATCGACGTTATTACCGATTCCAGCAATTTCGTCACCGATTCCAGTTGAAACTTCAAAGCCATCATCCTTTGCAGTATCATCATCTGCATCTGAATCAGTATCGTCATCGTCGTCATCATCTTTAGCAACGACAGCTGTATCGTCGTCTGCTGCTGATTCAACTTCTTCAAAGTCATCTTCTTCAGGATCATCATCCCAACCAACCACATCGTCGTCATCTGTGTCGAGCAATGCAGCGGCCTTCTTGGTGCTCTTCTTCTTTTTCTTTGTAGCAGCTTCTTCTTCAAGATCCAAGTGAATTTCTTCGTTGATTGAATCGAATGGATACCACGAGCGTAGTCCCCAGACGTTTTCTCCCAAAGAGATGAAAGATCCATCGATATTTAAATCAGTGTAGAATTGCGCTAAACGCTCCTCAACCTCTTTATCATTCTTACCGATAAATTCTTGAACTTGTTTTACCAAATCAGTAAAGCTAATTGTCTCATGTCGCTCATGTAAAATTTCACGAGCAACTTCGATCATTGAAAGTTCTGATTTTTCTTGATTGTCAAACTTTGATAATGCCAAATCATGCACATCCTTTCGAGGGTTTACTAACGATTAATAATACCTTATTTTCAGGAATACTTCAATTACTTTCTTATTTTACCATGTTATTTGCTTGGACGGACTAATTTTCCATTTCGAACATAGCGCTGGAATTCTTCATACATCGGCGCCATCAAATCCCAATCGTCGTGCTTTGAGAGCATTTCGTTTGGAAAAAAGAATCTGGCATTACCATATGTGCGTCCACTCAACGCCTGTACCAGCGTGCTTTCAGCTGATAATTCAACCATTGTTCCGTCCTGTTGAACGATTTCAATCTGTGTCTTAGACTTCTTTGAATTTGGATTATACGAGTCATATGCAGTGTCAAAGCTGTCATTTTCGGCCGTATAATATCTTTCATCAAACCCGGCTTCACGAATTAATTCGAGCAACTTAGGCAACAAATCTCGCACATCAGATTCAATTTCAATTGACTTAAGTGGCTTACGATCCAAAAAGCGCGTTGCCAAGTCAGCCAAAATTTGATCAGAAGAATGTCGCCACGCATTGATATTGGCAATAATTGTCGAATCATCAAGCTCCAGATACTCCATCACAGAAATTTTATGTTCAAACAGCGGAATCAAATCAGCTGTCACAAAATTACCGTCAACAAACAAATCCGTCTTGCTTCGGTCATACAGCTCCATTGCCCGTTCAAGCAAGTGGGTCAGCAACACCTCAACTCCACGAGAAACGGGGTGAAAATAAACCTGCCCATACATCTGATACCGCGAAACAATATAGTCTTCAACCGTCGTCATTCCCTTGTCTTCAAAAGAAATCCCGCCAGCAAACGGACGCATCAAATGGATAATTCGAAACAAGTCAAACGTTCCATAAGTTGCACCAGTATAATAAGCATCTCGGAGCAAATAATCCATTCGGTCGGCATCAATTTGCGATGAAATCAAAGCGACAACCTGTTTATTAGGATAAGTTTTTGCTATGACACTCGCAACTTTAGCAGGAAAATCACGGCTAACCTGTGACAAAACATGGTTCACCTCAGTTTCAGGTGAAAGAATAATTTGTTGCGTGTATTTCTCATGATCTGTCTTAAAAATGTGCTCAAATGTGTGCGAATAAGGACCGTGCCCTAAATCATGCAGAAGTGCAGCTGCCAACAAGACCTGTCTTTCATCTGGATCCCAGCCGCCGTCACCAGGTGTCACAGTGGCAAAATGCTCTAAATGATCTGCAAACTGCCGGGCAATTTCGTACACCCCTAACGAATGCGTGAAACGTGAATGTTCTGCAGTATGAAAAACGGTATTGGCGACCCCGAGCTGCTTAATCCGGCGTAACCTTTGAAACTCACGAGTATCGACCAACGCCAAAATCATAGGGTCATTAATTCTAATAAAATTGTGGACTGGATCTCGAAAAACTTTTTCTTGCATTTTCCCATCTCCTTTTAATTGCATATTTATTTTATTATAACGCATTGTACTATGTGAAACATTGTCCTTTGATTGACCAGCTTCGTTAAAGATTATTTACGTTCGGATTTCTCTACACGAATCGAGGTGCAAGGCGAAATAATTCGCCAATTCCACTAACTGTTGGATCCTGGTGTTAGTGAAATGGTGCATCCCGATTCGGCAGGAAATTACATCCGACGACAGAATCGCTACACTGATCAATCAAATGACAATATTACAAAACTATCACTACGCGTTATTATACATTAAAAACACCCACATTAAACGCTTTCAAGTGTATAATGTTTATCAGGCTGCTGATTTTAAAATGTAGCTCCAAACTAATAATCTTAACTCTGAAAATAAAAGGACGAGCATCATGCCAGAAGATACCAAGACAATTGAAATTCACCTCACAACCTCTATTAAACAAGGGGACGAGTTTGAAACTTTTACTTTTGACGAAACTGGATCCCTCACCAATAAAGACGGGGCTATTTATATTCGCTACGTTGAACACGGAGAAACAACTGTTCCCGTTACTTTGAAGGTCAATCTAGATCAGACACTTCTTTTAAACCGTGATGGACAAAGCAAGCTCCATTTGCACCTAGACCCTAAGCAAACTTTGACAACGCATTATCTAACGCAACTTGGAATGATTACGCTAAAGGTCCGGACCCAAAATCTTGAAATCGATCTGGCGAACGGTTCAATTCGCGCCAACTATGAATTATTGCAGGGTGAAACAGTCACAGGTAGCTATACGTTAGATCTAACATTCGAATAGATTTTAATTTTAGTGATCTATAGAACATTTATGTATTTTTTCATCAATTTGGTGTGACGAAGACCTTTGACAGCTTGGTCTCCGGTTTCAATTGAACTCCTTTATCGGGCAATAGTCACATCTGCCTGTGAACTACAAAGGAAGGTTCACGATTTCTTATTTTTTGGGCCAGCGGTCATCACAATAAGAATTCGCAACTCTAAATACGAGAAATTCTAAGAACATCTTCGTAATATCAATCAAAACGGGTTGAAAGTTCATAACATCACCTCCAATCCACTTCTATTTTGGACTTGAAGCAAATATAATTTTAACGTAAATTTGTGCTTGATACAAGGTGAAATTTACTTTATAATAATAGACAGGTTGGAAGTTAAGTTTGTTATGGTGCTTGGACTCACCTAAACAAATAATACTCCCGTAGATATACGACGTCGACTCATCGATGCCTGATATCTGCGGGAGTATTTTAATTTTAAAGCTCTTTATCTTAAGACGTCTTGCCATTTTGCATACATCTGATCAGCCCCAAATTGCTGTGCTTTTTTAAACGAGGCATTTCTCATTTGTTGCCACATTTCATCATCTTGGAAAATATCAGCAATCCGTAGCCCCATCGTTCCAAATGACCCACTTGGCACGACGAAACCATTGACTTTGTCTTCTACAACAGCAGTGGTCGTAGTTGTGTAGTTAATTTGGTACGAAACAATCGGCAGACTATAACTTAGTCCTTCCACTAGATTCATCCCCAATCCTTCACCAACCGAAGTTTCAACAATGACCTGTGCCCGTTGCAAAGCTTCTGCAACCATTGCCTGATTTCCATACTGAGTAAAAATCACCGAATCACTCACACTTAATTCCGTAGCTAAATCACGGAGCTTTTGATTCATATCAGGCCCACTCACATAACCCATGAACTCCAAAGTTGCATCCGGAATCGTCTTTTGAGTTGCTGCCAATGCACGAATTGCATCTTCTGGGCGCTTTTCTGGGCTCAAACGACCAAGAAATAACATGCGATGACTTGGCTTAGCTTCCGGATCTGGCTCCTTCTGCAACATACTCGTGTCAATATGCGTATTTGGCGCTGTCCTAAAATTCAAGTTTGAATAACGCGCCTGCAAATCTTCTCGGTGCGCTTCAGTCGGAACTAAAATTGCCGTAAACTCTTTCCCACGTTTCTCCAAAATCGTTTCATATGCTGGGTATGGCTTCCCCGTCCGTGGCTTCATCGCATCTGGAGTATGAATATCATGGAAGTAAGCAAATTTTCCCAAAGCTCCCTGGACGTTTGCAATGACATCATCTAACGAACGCCGATCAGAAATAATCGTTGCATCAGGATACTGCACAAGGATCTCGTTCATAAAGAAAGTAAATAAATCATTTTCTGAATTAAAGCGTAAATTTTGCCCCTTATAATCCAGCAACTTCCACATAGTTGGGTACAGCGTTCCATTTACATTCATGTGGACAATTTCTAAGACGGTAACACCAGCCAGATTTAAAAACCTTTGCGTACCAACATGTCCATCCGCATGAAAAGTATCAATTGACGACTTAAAACCACGCCAGTCCCAGTTTTCTTGGAAAGTTTTGTTACCAGCCCGGTCATTGTAAATTATTTCGCTAACCAATCCCACAGTTCCCGGTAAAACATTGATGCGACCAACTTTACGACCATCATGTTCAAGTGTCGAATAATTCGCACCATGACTGACAATGTGATATTCGTCCAAGGGAATTGAATTTAGTAAACGCAGATTTTGCTCCGTCCGTTCAATTTGAACAGCACCTTGAAAAAAATCATACATATTCAGCACTTGATCCGCCTGCAAACCAATATTTTGCAAATCACGATCCAAGAAACGATTATAGTTACGTGTCACATACAATGCTTGGTCGCCATGCTCATTAAAAAGCTTGGTCCGTCGCGCCTGCGCATGTTCCGTCCCAGAATTAAAAACAAAAATATTTTCACTCACAAATAACTTCATTTGATTACCCCTTCACCGCACTGGCTGGCCACGCTGCTAATTTCACCGGCCAAACGTGCTCTGCTTGATCAATCAATTGTTGCCACGCTGCCATCACGTTTACCTCCGAATAACGCTCTGCTGACTCATAAGCCCCATCAGAATACCTTTGCGCTAATTCCGGATCACGAAGCACAGTTAACATTGCATTTGCTAAAGTTTTATAATCGCCATAGCTCACAATTTTTCCGTTGACATCATCTTGGACGATTTCATTTGGACCGTAATTTACATCATACGTTAGCGAAATCAAGCCGTGTGAAATAGCCTCCATAATGGCCAAGTTAAAGCCTTCCATCCGTGAAGTTAAACCGTACATCATCGCATCATTTTCAACTGCATCAATGTCGGTCGTATAGCCTTTCATCGTCACAGTATCGCCGAGATTGTATTCCTCAACTGCTGCCTCAACTGCCTTGCGTGCCTTATAATCGTCAGTCGGATCAGCGTAGCCATACAAATCAAGTGTGATCTCTGGAAATTCCTGCTTAACGATTCCAACTGCGCGTACCAAGTCATCCAAATGCTTTTCCCACGCAATTCGCGCAAATGCAATCACTTTTCCAAAGGTCCGGTCAGCCACTGGAACACGCGGTGCATTTAATTTAACATCATCAACAATCCCAACCGGAATCGTAAATAGCTCCGTGGTTGGTTCAAAGCGTGCCTTCACATCTCGTGTCTGCTGGGGAGTCGCCGAAACAACAGCGTCATATTGGTTTAAAGCATTCATCGCAAACTCATAATTATTATTCAAAATTGAATGCATCGGTTCTTGAGCATTTCCAGCATGCGAATTGTGCAAATGCATGACTGTGAAAGCTGGCCGTCGCAAATGCAATAACCCTGCGTCTCCCAAGTGAGCACGGTCCAAAATAAAAATATTTGGTGCTTCATCTGACCAAAAATCAGCATTTAACAAATCAAAGAAATGCGTCGTCAACTCATTAATGGTGTCAAAATTGTATGCTTTTCCATCGTTTTGCACCAGATGCCAACTAGTCTTCACTAAATTACTTGGTTCGTCCATCGTATGCTTATAATACGCCTCCAAAACTGGAGTCCCATCTTGTTTAACCCAAGTTTCTGTCTCGATTTTATTGTCCGGCGCATACCATTGAAGCAACGACAAAAAGCCACGCGAATCATAATGATCCACCCGAAATAAATTGTTATAACCGTCAAATAGCTCCACAGAACGAATTCGCTTTTCAGCTCCAGCCAAATAATTCACGCGCCCAATCAATTGACCTTGCTGACTCTTTACTAAATAACGATGATTTGCTTCTTCATCTTCAATTTGCAGATTTGGCACTCCAAAATCAATCTCAGTCACCTTTAACTGCTTAGTCTCCACGTGCATTGTTTCTTGAAAATAATCAAACATGTTAATCATTTTTTCATCTGAAATACCTGCAGCATTCGCATTAATATGAGAATTTGGATCCCATTCGCGTAAAATAACGCGCTGATCAATTCCGTAGTGCTCAAACAAATTAAATCGTTTAATTTCGGCGTGTTCAATTCCAGATTTGTGATCTGGCATCGTTGCGTTAATATGAAAAATCATCTGGTAATCTCCATTTTTTATTTTTAAGGTATTTAAATCTTTATGTTTAATTATATACCAGACCACAGCCCATAGACTTGTTGTCCAAATTATATAGCTAAACTTTTAGAAAAAGCCAATCAAATTCTGTTGAGAATCCGACTGGCATCTAATTAATATTTAAGGTGTGGGGTTAATTGTGCTATAGTCTGGGTCATTTTTCACTAGCGTGGTGACTTTTCGATAAAGATAGTAAGTGGCGACACGGTCCCATTCGACTTTTAATTTCGGCAGACCGAAATTTAGTCGAATTGGTGCCGCTACCTCGCTTTAAGGAATGTGCACAAAGGCGTTATGAGCTATCGGGATAAGACTGTTTTCAGGTTTGCTACCAAAGCGTAGCGACGTAGTTATCCTGAAAATTGGCTTATAACCGAAGCTCAGCCTTTGTAAACACGATGATCACCTACTATCATCATCTCAATCCACCACGCTTTAATAAAATGACCAAGGTGTTTGCTGATCAGAGAAGCGATTCTGTCGTCGGATGACCAGCCCTGCCGAATCTAGCCGAAACTTTTCACGCGTGCTTTAGCGCCGTGAAATTTGCAAATTATTTTGCAATTCGAACCACCTACGTTACTAAGTCGCCCAGCTGTATGACACAGCTGCCCAACTAAGTACTGCGGATCGTGTTTTGGTAAGCGATAAATCGCTAACAAAACGCATAATGAATCGTGCA